>JAGANE010000145.1 GCA_017624395.1 Clostridia bacterium | reverse complement strand
GGGGAAGGTGGCAGCCGCTTGTCGGCTGACGGATGAGGTGAAACAACCTTTCACTTGCCGCTTTCGGCAAATATCATTCGCGCCTGCGCGAATAGCATACTTCACGTACAGCGAAGTATATCATTGCCCTTTTTCGGCGGACGTGCGATGCACGCACCTACCGTGACTGTGGTATTTAAAAAACTTTTCCTCTTTTTTATCTTTTCGCATTGACAGCGCACGCAAAAAATTGTATAATAAGGAGAGATGATTTTTGTGATGTAAAAGAGGAGCTTTACCATGCAGCAATTACTTGAAATTTTGAAAAAAATGCACCCCGAAGTGGACTTTGGCACGGCGGACGACCTGATCGGTGATGGAATTCTCGATTCCCTTGACATTGTAACGCTGATCACCGAGATCAACGGAAGCTTTGACGTCTCGATCCCCGCCGAGGAGATCGTTCCCGAAAACTTTGCAAGTGCCGAGGCGATCTGGGCGTTGATCGAGCGCCTTGACGAGGAGTAAGTCTTTGGCAGAGAGCCCGTCGCGTTTTGTTCTCCCATTTCAATGTGGACAACCGTATCGGAAGTCCGTTTGGGGTGGTGATAAAACGACGGAATAGCAAATCAACACTCCACAACCATACCCAATCCCTTTTTTGAAAGTTCTTGAAGGTGTCGAATGTGGCTTGCCACATTTAACTTCTTTCCAAGAAGTTTCTGACAAAAATAACTCCCAAAATCCCCCCTAAATTCTTTGGAAAGGAACGCACGAGATGCAGTTTACGTCGTTTTCATTTTTGTTGTTTGCCGCGCTGACGGTGTTGCTGTATTTCACCGTTCCCAAGCGCGGACAGTGGTGGGTACTGCTTGCCGCAAGCTACATCTTTTATTTTTTTGCGGGTGCGGAGTTCCTGATCTTTATTCTGTACACCACCTGCGTGACTTATTTTACCGCGCGCCTGATGCAAAAGCAAGCCGACGGTGAGGATGCCTACGTTGCCGCGCACCGCGACACCATGGAAAAAGCCGAGAGAAAGGCGTACCGCGCAAGCGGAAAAAGAAAGCGCCTTCACATTCTTACAATCGGACTTCTGCTCGGCTTTGGTATGCTTGCCGTGCTGAAATATACCGCCTTTGTTCTGACGGGTGTCAATTCGGTCATCGGTCTGTTTTCTTCCGCCCGTGTGACGGTTCCTACGCTGCTTTTGCCGCTGGGAATCTCCTTTTACACCTTTCAATCCATGGGCTATCTCATCGACGTCTACCGCAAGACGGTGCGCGCCGAGGGAAACTTCTTCCGCCTTGCCCTGTTCGTGTCGTTTTTCCCACAGCTGATCCAAGGCCCCATCAGCCGTTTTTCAAGTCTTGGCGAGCAGCTTTTTGCAGAGCATTCCTTTGACGGATTTTCCTTTCGCGCGGGGCTGTGCCGCGTGGCATGGGGATTTTTTAAAAAGATGGTGGTTGCCGACACCGCAATGCTTGCGGTCAAGGAGCTGACACAAAACACCGCCGAATTTACGGGCGTGTACGTATTTTTACTGATCCTGCTCTATTCGGCACAGATCTACGGCGACTTTACGGGAGGCATTGACATTACGATCGGTCTTTCCGAGATGATGGGCATCCGCCTTGCCGAAAACTTTGACCGTCCCTTCTCGTCCAAATCCACCAAGGAATATTGGCGGCGTTGGCATATGACCATGGGAACCTGGTTTACCGATTACGTCTTTTATCCGCTGTCGGTCACAAATTCCATGCAAAGGCTTTCCAAATGGTCGCGCGCAAAGCTTGGCGACAAGGTGGGAAAACGCATCCCCGTTTATCTTGCCACCATCGTGACCTGGTTTCTCACGGGACTTTGGCACGGCGCAGGGCTGAATTTTATCGTGTGGGGATTACTCAACTGTCTGGTCATTCTCGTATCGCAGGAGCTTCAACCGCTCTACACGCGCTTTCATCAAAGATTTCCCCGTTTGACTGCCTCCGCTCCTTGGGGACTGTGGCAGGTCACTCGCACCTTTTTGCTCATGGGATTGATCCGCTCGCTGGATTGCTACCGCGACGTCGCTCTGACCTTTCGCTTGTGGTGGAGCATGCTGACCGCAGGAAATTGGAGCGAGATCTTTACAGGCGGCTTGACCTCGTTTGGTCTTGGCGTTGCCGAGTGGTGCGTGATCCTTGGCGGCGTGGCGGTGATCTGCATTGCAAGTCATATGGGAAAGGAAACTCCCGTGCGCGAGAAATTGGCGCGGCGTCCCGTCCTGACCTGCTTCTGCCTCTGCCTTTTGGCAGTGGTGATCCTGCTCTTTGGTGCCTACGGCATCGGCTATGATGCATCGCAGTTCATTTATAATCAGTTCTGATTGAGAGGCCGTATGAAAAAAAAGATCATTTTATGCACCTGTATCGTGCTTGCCGCCGTGATGCTGCTCGGTTTTTTGCAGGCATTGGTGCAGCCAAAATACATGACGTCGGCGCGAGAGGGTGCGCTGATTGCCGAATATTACGCCGAGGACACACCGCATGACGTGCTGTTTGTGGGCGACTGCGAGGTCTACGAAAGCTTTACACCGCCCACGCTTTGGGAGCAATACGGCATCACCTCGTACATTCGCGGCAGTGCGCAGCAGTTGACCTGGCAATCCTACTATTTGTTGGAGGAAACCCTGAAATACGAAATGCCCAAGGTCGTGGTCTTTAACGTGCTGGCGCTTAAATACGGAGAGCCGCAGGACGAGGCATACAACCGCATGACGCTGGACGGAATGCAGCTTTCCGCCACCAAGCTGTGGGCGATCTCGGCTTCTATGACCGAGGAAGAAAGCTTTGTCTCCTATCTATTCCCACTCCTGCGCTTTCACAGCCGCTGGAAAGAGCTTGGGCGCGAGGATCTGACCTATCTCTTCCACCGCGACACCGTGTCGCACAACGGATACCTGATGCAAACCGAGATCCGCGGCGGCAAATCCGAGATCATTCCCTCTCCGCTGGTTGACGATGCCCTGCCCAAGACCTCGATGGAATATCTTGAAAAAATGCGCGCGCTATGTGAGAAAAACGGCATTGCGTTTGTGCTGATCAAGGCACCCACCAACGATTGGAAATACCATTGGTACGACGAGTGGGACGAGCAGATCGTTTCCTACGCCGCCACGCATGAAATTCCCTATTACAATTTTATCCCGCTCGCCGACGAGATCGGTATTGATTGGAACGTAGACACCTACGATGCGGGAGTGCATCTCAACGTGTACGGTGCCGAAAAGCTGACCGCGTATTTTGGCGCGATCCTCGCTAACAGCCTGGGACTTGAAAGCCACAAGGACGATGCCGCGCTTGCAAAGGTGTGGCAGCAAAAGCTGGACGCGTATCACGCAGAACGCGGGGACTGAGGGAGCGGTTTTTCGTGGGGCGCGGTTTTTCGTGGGGTGCGGTTTTTCGTGGGGTGCGGTTTTTCGTGGGGAAGCTTCTTAAAAGAAGCTCCCCCACACCCCCGCAAGAATTTTCACTGCATTTTTTATTGTGGTTAGATAAAATTCATTCGTAGCCGCGTAGGTACTGCCGATTGGTGTCAGGGACCACCAACCCTGCCACCTCTCGCGTAAAAGGATCTTTGACGAAGGCAAAGATATTTTTTACTTGCGGCAAATTTTACAAATAAAGGAGATATTGATGATGAAAAAACTGATTTCCGTTTTACTTGCGCTGATGATGCTTTGCGCACTTTCTTCC
>JAGANE010000144.1 GCA_017624395.1 Clostridia bacterium | reverse complement strand
TTGTGCTCCGTGCATGGAGTGAATCACTGCACAGTAAATGGTATCACGGGGAGAGCTGCTTTGATTTTGACGGTGGTCACGCAATGCTATTTCATAAATTGGATGGAGCACGCGTGATTTCGTTGCATTCTCCCAATGCTGTCAACAAGGAAAGGGCATGCTTCTACCGCTATTAAAAAACAAACAGTAAACAAAGTAGAAATAACAGGTAAAAACCACTATCGTTTATGAGTGCAATAGGATTATCAGATTTTGATAATTCATGAGTGATAAGTCATGGAATATTATGAGTGCCAAATATGATCGAGAAGATGCGGAACAGAAATACAAAAAAATGTCCTTACAGCACGCAACAATATTTTCTATGATATCTTGGATTGTATTAATCATTAGTTTTGTACTTGAGGTTATTTATTTGAATTCTAATTAATAGTGTTTTTATTTATTGAGGAAGATTTACAATCAAGCCACCGAATGTTGATTTTCGGTGGCTTGGGGAAAACGCATCGGTGCCTATCAAACCGTCTACTCCTACACGTATAACTCCGCAGGCTCCATTCATTCGGTGGTGGATCACATCAACAACGAGACCACCGTGTACAAGTATAACACGGCAGGGCAGTTGATTTACCGTTACGTTGCCGACAATGCCGATGATATATTAACAATCCAAAAATGAAAGCCAACAGATTTCTTGTATGAAGTCTTTTGGCTTTTTTGCATTTTTTACGGTTTTTGTATAATAAATAATAAAAAATGTAAAAAAATGTTGACAATTGTAAAAAATGGTGATATAATTAAATAAAATTTAAGGAGGTATTCATATTATGAATCTTTTTGAAATCGACTTTTTAGCTAAACTGACCACATTGCTCAAGGAAGCCTTTAAATTTAAAAAATATAAGGCAATGTCTCCTGTTCTTGCAGTGTTTACGGGACTTTTGATGCTTCCCATCGTGGTTGCAAGCTTTTCGGTTGCGGCATCGTTTGCTGTACTCGGATTCGTTTTTTCGGTCATTTCTGCTCCCGTCAAGTATCTGCACGAGATCGTGCGTGTGGAGGGCAAAGAGGTTAAGCATGCAACGCAGTTCATTGTTTATTTCCTTTCTTGGCCTACAGTGTTCGGTCTGTACGTGGTGATGTCCTTTTTGCTGGTGCTTTTACTTCCTACCTACGCACTGCTTTCTTTCCTGCTTTACGTATGGTCGTTGGGCGGCTTCAAGTTCCACCTGCTTTTGAACAAGGTAGATGACATCTCCATTGAGGTCAACGGTACCTACAAGCTGCTGCCGATCGTCTTTGTGATCATTGGTGGCATGGTAGTATTCCTGATCCCCTTGGTACATGGAATTGTTTACTACGTCGATCTTTATCAGGACTTTATGGAAAGATTGTTTGCCCCCACCTTCTTTGGCGGCATTTATCTGGTTTATCTCAGCCTGCACAACGCGTTTGCAACTCTGTATTCTCTGATCGGTTTTGCGCGCCATCCCAAAGAGACAAAGTAATTTTATAACAATCGTAACAACGGTGGCGATCAAATGAAAAAACATTTGCTCGCCATCGGCGTTTTTGAAAGGAGTATCAAAATGATGGCATTGAAAAAAGGACTTGCGATCCTTCTTTGCGTGATCCTGCTGTTAACTGCGTTTGCTTCCTGTACCAGAGAACGTCCCAATGGCGGAATTGTGACGGGCGAGCAAGGAATACAAGGCGAGCAGGGCATCCAAGGTGAACAAGGAGTTCAGGGTGACAAGGGGGAAAAAGGCGACAAGGGCGAGAAGGGAGACGCAGGAAGTGACGGCGTCACGCCCAAGCTGCGCATCAATTCCACTACCAATATGTGGGAGGTTTCGTATAATAACGGAAACACTTGGACGTCGCTTGGCGTCAAGGCAACGGGAACCAACGGAACCAACGGCACCAACGGCACCAACGGTGTCACGCCCAAGCTGCGCATTAACTCCACCACCAATATGTGGGAGGTTTCTTATAACAATGGCAGCACATGGACGTCTCTTGGTGTGAAGGCAACGGGGAACGATGGGATTGACGGTTGGATCCCCCAATTGCGGATCAACTCCACCACCAATATGTGGGAAGTTTCTTATAATGGGATGGAGTGGACGTCGCTGGATGTAAAGGCAACGGGGAACAACGGAACCGACGGCATCACGCCGATGCTGCAAATCAATACCGACACCAACGAGTGGGAGATTTCCTACGATAACGGCGACAATTGGACGTCCCTTGGTGTGAAAGCAACGGGCGCGAATGGAAACGACGGACTAACGCCCGAGATCAAGGAAGGCTATTGGTGGATCGGCGATACCAACACGGGCGTAAAAGCCGAGGGCTCGCAGGGTGAAGCGGGACTAACACCCGAAATCAAGGAAGGCTATTGGTGGATCGGCGAG
>JAGANE010000143.1 GCA_017624395.1 Clostridia bacterium | reverse complement strand
ACGGCGATCAGATCGTCGGGGATCACACGGTCGGTCATGGAGGAGATCAATGCCATTGCAAGAGAGACGTCAGTGGCAGGCTCGTCCAATCGCAGACCGCCGATGACGTTGAGATAGACGTCGTTTTGGTAAAACTTTAATCCAAGACGCTTTTCCAGCACGGCAATGATCAGGCACATACGGTTGTAGTCAATGCCGTTGGTGGTGCGTCGCGGTGCGGGGAAGGCGGTGGGGGTGACGAGTGCCTGAATTTCGGCAATCAAGGGTCGCGTTCCCTCCAACGTACAGACCGCACAGTTGCCCGAAATATTCTTGGGGCGTCCGGCAAGCAGCATTTCAGAGGGGTTTTCTACCTCCAAAAGCCCCTTGTCGCTCATTTCAAATACGCCAATCTCGTTGGTTGAGCCGTAGCGGTTTTTGATGGCACGGATAATGCGGTAAGCCTGCTGACGCTCACCCTAAAAATAAAGCACCGCGTCCACCATATGCTCCAATACCTTGGGGCCTGCAATGCTGCCTTCCTTGTTGACGTGTCCGACCATGATGACCGAGATCCCATCACTTTTTGCCTTGTTGATAAAGGAGAGGGCGCTTTCCTTGACCTGCGTGATGCTGCCGGGGGTGGAGTTGACCGCCGATGAATATACGGTTTGAATGGAGTCTACGATCATGACGTCGGGCTCGACGGTGTCGGCTTCCTTTAAGATTTTTTCGATATTGGTTTCGGTCAGAATAAAGAGGTTTTTGCCAAGAATTCCAAGCCGCTTGGCGCGTAGCTTGAGCTGTCCGCCAGATTCCTCGCCCGAAATATAAAGCACGCGTCGGGAGACACCCAACGTGTCGCATATCTGCATGAGCAGTGTGGATTTTCCAATGCCGGGTTCGCCCGAGAGCAACACGACCGAGCCATGCACCAAGCCACCGCCAAGCACACGGTCAAGCTCGCCAAGTCCCGTGCCTTGACGCATATAGTCGGGAATTTCCAAGTCCTGAAAGCCAACTGCGCGGTTGTCCGAGCTTGTTGAGATCATGCTGACTCGCTTGGGCGCGGATGCCGCAGGTGCAGCCTCCTCCACGTCCTCCACAAAGGCATTCCATGCACCGCATTTGGGGCATTTTCCAAGCCATTTGGGGGATTTATATTCACATTCCGAGCAGATATAAAACGTTTTCAAGCCCTTCATTTTTTCACCGTACCTTTTTCCGTCGTTGGATCATAGCGATCCCTCTTTTAATATTATACAATAGTTTTGACGAGAAATCAAGATGTTTTTAACGGCTTTGTGCCTCCATAATGGAAAGAAAGATCAAAAAAGCAAGCTGTTCTCTGTATTCGGGGTCATTCAGGCGTTCTGCCTCGGTCGGATTGGAAAGAAATCCGCACTCCACAAGCACAGCAGGACACTTCAGATGATGCAACAGATAGATGCTTTGTGTCGCTTGCTTTACCTGACGGTCATTTTCGGGCTGTAACTGCTCACACACTATACCTTGAATGGTTTCCGCAAGCACCTTGGAGTGCGCGTTGTTTGGTGAGTACCATACCTGAAGCCCGTCGTATTGCGGAAGGGGATAGGAATTCATATGAATGCTGACAAATACCGCTCCGTCGGTTTCTTCCGCAATTTTACGCCGCGCGGCAAGATCAAGCGCTTTTTTTCGACCTTGATAATCCTCGTTACGGTCGTAAAGCAGGACGTCGGTCTCTCGCGTCATCACCACGTTAACGCCATTTGCAACCAGCAGATCCCTGACGAGCATGGTCAGAGAAAGATTCAAATCCTTTTCATAGATGCCCGAGGCACTGACCGCGCCGCCGTCCTCTCCACCGTGTCCCGCATCCAAAACCACGGTGAAGGGAGCGGGAGACGGGTGGTTTAAAACATCCTCTGTTGAGGCGCCGTGTTTTTGTGCCAATCCGCAGAATGCCGCCGAGATCAGGGCAAATACCAAAAGGAATATCAAAAATCCAAGGAGAAAGGGCATTTTTGTTCGCACCGCACGGACACCTCGCTTTTTTAGGTTCTCTTTATCATCTTATATCAAAAATATTCAAAATATGCAAAAAAATATTCATTTTTGTGTTGACTAATTCGGGGTTTTGTTGTATAATAAATAAGATGGGTATTTATGCGGTCTGACAGTTTTTTTCTGTCGATCGCAAGGTCAAAAAAGAAAGGAAAACATCACCGATATGGCAGCCATGACAAGAAAAGAAGCAAGAGAGGAAGTCTTCCGTCTGTTGTTTGAAACCGAGTTCCGCACCGAGGAGGATCCCAACGAGATCTTTGCAATTTCGGAGGAGAACCGAGAGGTTGCAAGCAACGAATATATCAAAACGGTTTATTTTGGTGTTCGGGAGCATCTGGAGGAGATCGACGCCCTGATCGTACGTCACTCCAACGGTTGGAAGCCGAGCCGTATTTCGCCGATCTCACGCAGTGTGATCCGTCTTTCCATCTTTGAGATGCTGTATATGAAGGACGTTCCCGCGGCGGTGTCGCTCAATGAGGCTATTGAGCTTGTCAAAAGGTTTGACGACTTAAAAATGAAAAATTTTGTAAACGGTCTGCTCAACGGTGTCAAAACTGAGATCGAGGCGGCAAGAGCAGAATGAAACCTCGTTGCTTTGTTGGCATTGATACCAGCAATTATACCACCTCGGCGGCAATCTGTACCGAGGCGGGGGAGATCGTTGCCAACCTCAAAAAGCCGCTTCCTGTCAAGGAAGGAGAATGTGGGCTGAGGCAGAGCGATGCGGTCTTT
>JAGANE010000142.1 GCA_017624395.1 Clostridia bacterium | reverse complement strand
TCCAAAAGCTTTTTCAGTGAGTGCATAATGCCCGTGTCACCGCCGCCGTGACCGCCTACGATCGATTCCTCGGTGTTCAGATCATCAAGATTGATATATTCACGGTCATGCTTTTCAAAGTCAAAGATCTCAAAGGTCTTGCTGCTCATGTTGGCGGTCAATTCTCCCTTGGTGCCCATGATCTTGAGGAATCGTCCGCCGCGGCTAAAGGCGCTCATGGTAAAGCTGGCAAGCGTTCCGCCTTCAAATTCAAGGTTGACCACCTGATGGTCTACCACGTCGTTGTCGCATTTGTAAACGCATTTGCCGTACTGTGTTTCGCGCAGGGCTTTTTCTACGTCTGCGTCGGTAGGATCGACCAGCTGCGTTGCCGCCGAGCGGAACCAATCGCTTGGCTTTTTGATGTAGAGCTTGACTGCATCATATGGACAGGTTGCGGCGTGCGGACAACCGTCAATGCAACGCTCGGGGGAGCCTTCGGGCGCGTGCGCGCGGTTGAAATGCTGGAGCGAGCCAAAGCTTTGCACACGCGTACATTTTTTGCCGATCAGCCATGCAAGAATATCCATATCATGGCAGGATTTTTGCAGGAGCATAAAGGAGGAACGTCCCTCATTTCCCCAATTTCCGCGCACAAAGCTATGGCTTTGATGTGTGTTGCCAACCTCCTCAAGGTGTTGAATATTGATGATCTCCCCAAGCTTTCCGTTGTCAATGATGTCCTTGATGGCACGGAAAAATTTGGTATAGCGCAAAACGTGACAGATCAGCACAAATACCCCTTTTTTCTCGGCGGCTCTTTGCAGGGCACGGCATTCCTCGGGCGTGGGGGTGGCGGGCTTTTCCAACAGCAGATTGTAGCCCTTTTCAATGGCAGCCATGGCGGGGGCAAAGTGATCTCGATCCATGGTGGCAATGATTGCCACGTCTGCCATTTTGGGCTTTGCCAAAAGAGGCTCCCAGGTGGTAAAGCAGCGTTCGTCGGGAATGGCGTGCGTTTTTTGAATATATTGACGGCGGTCATCAATCGGCTCGGCAACCGCCACCACCTCAAAATCCCCGTTCATTTCCTTTGCTACGTCGGTGTAGGTCTTGCCTCTGCCACCCGCACCGATCAGAATCAGCTTTTTTATTTCTTTTGCCTGTTTCATTTTTCTTCTCCTTTTTCTTGCAAAAGATATTGACTTGCGTCTGATAATATGATACAATAAAATGCAGAAAATGTAAATGGATTTTTTGACTGAAAAGGTGGACTTTTTAACTTTTTTAAGGAAAGGGGCAAAAATGCAAACGGTAGGGTATTACGCATTTGACGACATGGCAAATATAGAAAATCGGAGCAACGGTCTCAATCTTTGCAGCGTTGCTTCTCAAAGGCTGCCTTTGGAGATCAATTGCGTGGGAAGTTTTGTTGCAAAGTCCCGTTTTTTGACCGATAACCGAGGGGGAAGGCTGGATTATTACCTGCTTTATGTGGTTGCGGGAAGTCTGGAGCTGACACTCCCCACGGGAAGCACGGTTATGAGGGCGGGAAGCTTTGTTTTGATCCCACCGAAAACGAGCTACCGATATGCACATGTTGACGGACTTGAATTGCAGTATCTGTGGGTGCATTTTACGGGCAGTGCCGTAGAGGAGCTGCTTTCGGAATACGGTCTTTTCACCTATCCCACGGTTTATACCGTGCGCGAGGACGGAAGTGTTTTTCGTAGATTTTTAACGATCTTTGATGCCTTTTCCAAGCAGGATCGGTTTCGCGAAAGAGAGCTTGGGACACTTTTGAACCGTCTTTTGATCCTGCTTGCCCGCCGCATTGCAAGTCTTGCGGGGGATACACGACAGCTTTCGGCATCTCTCTGTCTTTTACATTCCTCCTATCATACCGATCTTAAAATTCCGCAATTGGCGAGGGAGGAAAATTTGAGCGTATCAAGATACAATGCCGTTTTTCGCAGGATCATGGGGACGTCTCCCGTGGAATATCTGATCCGACTTCGTATTTCTGCGGCGTGCGATCTTCTTTCCACCACCGACCTTTCGGTAAAGGAGGTCGGCATGCTGGTGGGCTATCCCGATCCTCATTTTTTCAGCCGTGTATTCCGTTCCAAAATGGGGGTTTCCCCAAGAGAATACCGTTCTTTGGGATCGCAGGAGGGTAAAGCAGATGAAGTATGATGTGGAACGCGCCGTGATCACGGCATCGGTCTCCGAGCTTTGTGCCTATGCGCTGACGGGGGGAGACCTTGACCTGCGACCGGGAATGTCCAAGCGCTTTTCGGCAGAGCGTGCGGCGCTGGGGGCAAAGGTACACCGCAAGCTGCAGGCAGAGGCGGGAGCTTTATATGATGCCGAGGTCATGATGAGCAATACGACCGTTCTTCATGGGATCTCCTTTGAGATCAGTGGGCGTGCCGACGGAATTCTCCGCACGCAGCCGTGGACGGTGGACGAGATTAAAACGGTGAGCGGACGTGCGTTTTCTCTGCCGCCCGCACCCATGCACGATGCACAGGTCAAGTGCTATGCGTATTTTCTTTGCCGCGAG
>JAGANE010000141.1 GCA_017624395.1 Clostridia bacterium | reverse complement strand
TTGGCAATTCCCTTGGCGGCAGGAGCAGAGGAGACTTTGGAGATTGGTGAGGACTACCCATTTGTCTTTCCCGAAAACCGTGACATGGAGCTGAGGTTGACCTGCACACAGGTCACAAAAGGGGAGGACGGAAGGATCGTTGCGGTCTTTTCTGCCGACGAGGTTCCGTCGGACTTTACCTATCTGAGGCGACAGCGCGTGGAGATCACGGTGGGTACCTTGACGGGCTACTATATTCCTCAAACGGCATTGCATACCGTCAACGGTGTGGAGGGTGTCTACGTTTTTGAGGAAAGCACAGTTTATTTTCGACGTGTGGAGATTCTTTGGCGCGGTGACGGCTACTGTATCGCATCGGCGGACGGCGACCTCGGAGAGGGCTATCTTGCCCTGCACGATATTTTGGTGACGTCGGGAAAGGATCTTTACGAAGGGAGGGTTTACCGATGAGTGAGCTTGATTTGAGCTATATGGATCGGAATCTGGCTTTGATCCGTCAACGGATCGAGGCGGCAAAGGCACGGAGAGTCGGAGCGGCGGCAGACAGAGACGTCACGCTTCTGGCGGCAATCAAATATACCGATGCCGCACACGTCAATTATCTGCACCGCGTGCTTGGTGTCAATGACGTGGGCGAAAACCGTGTCCAGCAGCTGCTTGCACGCTGGGAGGAGCTTGACCGTGAGGGCTTGCGGATCCATTTTATCGGAACACTGCAAACCAACAAGGTCAAATACATCATTGACAAGGTGTGCATGATCCACTCGCTGGACAGCGAGGCACTTGCCAAGGAGATTGAAAAACAGGCGGCAAAGCACGGACTTGTCATGGATGTGCTGGTAGAGATCAACAGTGGCATGGAGGAAAGCAAAAGCGGACTTGATCCCGACAAGGTTGCCGATTTCTGCCTCTCGCTTGCAAAATACGAGCATATTCGACTGCGCGGATTTATGACGATGGCACCGAAATGCGAAAAAACAGAGGATTATCGAAAATATTTTGAAAAAACTTCGCGCCAATGTCTTGACATTTGGCAAAAAAAGCTTCATAATATAGATGAGCCTATTTTATCCATGGGAATGTCTCAAAGCTTTGAGCCTGCCATTGAGGAGGGGGCAACGGTGGTACGCGTAGGACGTGCGCTGTTTGCCGAGCCGGACGGACAGTAAAAATTTTGTATAAAATAAAAAATATATGATAAAAATTGAACGGAGGACAGCAAAATGAATTTGTTGAAGAAATTTGTCAGAAACGACAACGCAGACCTGGAAGAAGATTACGATGATATCTATGTCATGCCCGAGGATCTCAAAATGGAGATGCCCGGCGCCGACGTGGACGCAGAGGTTTCCGCCATCGACAGCCCCGCGCGCAAGGATCCCGAGATCCATCCCGCAACCCCCGAAAAGGTAGAGCTGAAGCTTCTGCAACCCAAGAGCCATACCGAGGGTGTCAAGATTGCCGATAAGCTCAAGGAGGGATGCATTGTCATTCTCGACATCAGTAACCTCACCAAAGAAAAGGCACATCGCTTGGTTGACTTTTTGGCAGGCGTGGCATATGTTCTCGGTGGCGAGATGATCAAGACCAACAAAAATACCATTGTGGTATCTCCCTCGGGCGTGGATATTTCGGGATTTGCATCCGATGAGCCCGCCGAGGCAGCTCCCGTGGCAGAGGCACCTGCCGAGGAGACCTATGAGGAGGTCTACGAGGAGGTCAACACTGCGGAGGCAGTAGAGGAAGCGTAAGACTTCAGTGAGGAATGCCGCCGACTTAGGGTTGGCGGCACCTGCTCTTTTGCGCATATGATTTCAAAAGGAGGCTCGTGGAGGATATGAGTCAGGCGGCAGCAATGCTGTTTTACTTTTTACAGCAGTTCGTTTATTATCTGATCAGTGTGATCGAGCTTGCAATGTTTGTGCGAGCGATCCTGTCTTGGTTTGATCCGATGCGGGAGTGGGGAATTTCGGCGTTTTTGGTCATGGTGACCGAGCCGATCATTTTACCCATTCGCCGTCTTTGCGAGAGGATGCGGTGGTTTGAGGGCTTTCCCCTTGACATTCCGTTTCTTTTGACCTTTATTCTTCTTTCGGTCATTCAAACCCTTTTGATGGCGTTATGACCGAGCGAAAGGAGAGCGGCACCGCGATGCTTTCGGCACGCATTGGGGACGCAATTGAAAAATGCACGCGTGGGGAGGTGGCGGTGATCCCGTTTTTGACCCCGCGCGAGAGAAGGCAAGCAGAGCGAGAGCTGCGCACAAGCGGCAATTGGGAGGCGGCGTGGTTCTACGGCGGTTATGCAACGGCGGAGCGCACCTGCCTCTTTTTGCTGCCCGATTATCTGACGGCGCTCTTGGAGGTAGCTCCTACGGAAAGTGAGACGGAGGAGGTTTTGTCTTTGATCGGGGAGGAAGCCGAGGCGGCGGTTGCCGCAGTCCGGATCAAGGGGAGCGGCTACCGATTGCTTTCGCACCGCGATTATCTCGGCTCGATCCTCGGTTTGGGGCTGGAGCGCGATGCTTTGGGCGACGTTGCCGTACAAAATGAGCATGAAGCCGTGGTGTTTTGTCCGCAAAAGCTGGTACCGTTTCTTTGTGAAATGCTGACCAAGGTCGCGTCGGACACGGTCAAATGTAAGCCGTATACTCCAGACGAAAAATTTACCGACGGCAAAAAATACGCACCGATTTCGGGAACCGTGGCATCCGAGCGTTTGGATTGCGTGGTTGCCGCACTGACGGGAATGTCGCGCGAGGAGGCACAACGAGCCGTGCGAAGCGGATTGGTAGAGGTGGAATTTGAGGAGGAGGATCGCGTGGATCTTTTCCTGACACCGCCGCAAACGCTTTCTGTGCGCGGCTACGGTCGGTTTATTCTGCGTGCCTTTGACGGTGAAACGCGAAAGGGCAGGCTTCGCCTGCGTGCCGATAAGCTGATCTGACATTCCATAGGAGCTGTTATCATGATTTTACATAACAAAACGGGCATTCTTGTCCTTTATGAAGCGGGGCATGAAACGGGTGAGCTTTTTCCAAACGAGGAGGTGGCTCTTGCCCTTCCCGCAGATGGCGTTTTGCATCTCTGTCTGCGTCTTCCCTACGGCAGTATGCAGCAGGGGGCAAATACCGGAAAGCGTTGGTTGGATCGCATCTTTCATAAGCTTTCAATCTCCCAATGGGATTTTGCCGTGGTATCGGAGTATGTACTTGGCGGACTTTCAATGCACAGCGTTGTTGAAGTGACAAGGCTGAAGGAGGATTTTGACACCGCCTCCCTCAATAGCTACGACTGTCTGTTTGCCACTTGTGTTGACGGGCGCTTGTTGCGCGAGCATCATGAGGTGCCGGACGGAAAAGCGGCGGTCAAGGGTGAATGGAGGATGTGGAGAAGAATGCTCCTGTTCCTTTTTTTGATCTATGCAGGCGAGACGGGAGTGATGTGGCTGCTCGGTCTTGGAATTGTCAGTCTGTTTTCCTTGGAGTCGGCGGCAACGATCTGGCTGTTTATTCTTGGCGTTTTGGGATTGGAAACGTTATTGTTTCTCATCGGATTGGCAGTTGATATGGCAGGGGACGAGCTTCACACGCCGTTTTATCTTGCAAAAAAGCTGAAAAGCAAAGCGATCACCAAGCATTTTCGCGGTGAGAAAAGTCGCCGCAAAAAATAAATCAGAATAGGGTAATGAATATGAAAAAATATACGATCGGTATTGATTTCGGTACACTTTCGGGGCGTGCGGTTCTGCTCAACGCCAACAATGGCAGGGTCCTTGCGGCATCGGTATGCGAGTATCCGCATGCGGTCATGGACCGCGCGTTGCCCGATGGAACCCCTTTGGCACCGCAGTTTGCTCTGCAGCATCCTGCGGATTATCTGGAGGTGCTGAAGCAGACCGTACCCACCGTTTTAAGCGCATCGGGCGTATCTCCCGATGAGATCGCGGGGATTGGTATTGATTTTACCTCTTGCACGCTACTTCCGATCCGCGAGGACGGAACCCCTCTGTGCTTTGAAGAAAAATATCAAAGCGAGCCGCATGCCTATGTCAAGCTGTGGAAGCATCATGCCTCGCAGCCCGAGGCGGATCGCATTACCGCACTTGCCAAGGAACGCGGCGAGGCTTGGATCAACGCTTACGGCGGCAGACTTTCCTCCGAGTGGGCGTTGCCCAAAATTTATGAAACACTTTGTCACGCGCCTGCCGTTTATGAGGATGCCGCGCGCTTTTGTGAGGCGGGCGATTGGCTTTCCTTGCTTCTGACGGGGAAGGAGACGCACGCGGCGGCGTTTGCGGGCTTTAAATTCAATTGGGATGCTGACAGAGGGTATCCGAGTGACGAATTTTTCCGCGCGATCGATCCTCGTTTGGGCGGCATTGTCGGCACCAAGCTTTCGGCAAAGGTCGATCTTGTCGACGGTACGGCGGGAACACTTTCCGAGAGAGGTGCCAAGCTGACGGGATTGAGAGTGGGAACCCCTGTAGCCCTTCCCATGCTGGATGCCGAGGCGGCAATGCCCGCGCTTGGGATCACCGAGACGGGAGTTTTGATGGCGATCTTTGGCACGTCGGGTGTGCAGATCGTTCACGACAAAGAGAAAAAGGACATTGCTGGCGTATGCGGATACGTGTCGGACGGCGTGATCCCGGGGCTGTGTACCTATGAGGCAGGGCAGAGCGGGCTTGGGGATTGCTTTGATTGGTTCGTCAAAAATTGCGTGCCTGAAAAATACGCAGTCGAGGCGCGTGAAAGTGGTGTCAACCTGCACAAATTCCTGCGCGAAAAGGCAAAAAAGCTCCGCGTGGGCGAGAGTGGACTTTTAGTGCTGGATTGGCTCAACGGCAACCGCTCGGTTTTGCAGGATGCCGATCTTTCGGGGCTCATCCTCGGACTACATATCGGAACGCGCCCCGAGGAGATCTATCGCGCCCTGATCGAGGGCACCGCCTTTGGAATGCGTCGGATCCTTGACGCCTTTCTTGCAGGGGGCATTGCGATCAACGAGATCCGTGCGGCAGGCGGAATTGCCAAAAAGGACGATATGATGATGCAGATCTATGCCGACGTTTGTCGCCGCGAGATCCGTGTGATGGATACCGATCAGGCGGGCGCGCTGGGCTCTGCCATCTATGCCGCGGTGGCGGGTGGAATCTACCCCTCTGTGGTTGAGGCTGCCGAGCGTCTTGCGGTGAGAGACGCCAAGGTCTATACCCCAAATCCCGAAAGCAGTGCCGCATACGATGCGCTCTATGAGGAGTACGTACGTCTTTACGATTACTTTGGCAGGGGCGAGAACGACGTGATGAAGCGCCTCAGACGTCTGTGATCCTCCGTATATAATAAAAGGAAATAACAAAAGGCAAAAACGCCGAGCGAGATGCGTGTCAGCACGGATCCTTACTTGGCGTTTTTTGTCGCCATTTGATGAATATACACTTATTTTGCATAAAAAATCTCCGAAATCTCGCGGCTTTTCGACGCTTGAATGAATAATCATTCTCAAAAATTGATTTTTCTTTCAAAAAAGATCAAATCACAAGATATAGTGAAAAAAATTAAAAATAATCACAAGATATTGTGTTTTACCTATTGACAAGAGAGGAAAAGTATGGTATACTGTATAGGCATCACGAGTAGAGGTCTCAAAAAATGAACGTACAAGGCTACCAAAAGCTGACACTTCTCGACTTTCTGGGAAGAACCGCCTGCACGGTGTTTACCGGCGGCTGTAATCTGCGCTGTCCCTTTTGTCATAACGCCGATTTGGTTCGGCACCCAAACGCATCGCTCAGCATTGAGGGAGAGGTTTTACAGTACCTGTCCCGACGACAGGGCTTGATCGACGGTGTTTGTGTGACGGGCGGCGAGCCGCTTCTTCAGCCCGATCTGATTGACTTTATCAAAAAGATCAAGGAGATGGGGTATCTCGTCAAGCTGGACACCAACGGCGCACTGCCCAAAAGGCTTGCGGAGTTGTTGGCAACGGGACTTTTGGATTACGTTGCCATGGACGTCAAAAGCTCTCCCGAGGGCTATGCCGCCGCAACGGGCTGTGAGATCGATCCTTCCGTATTTGAGGAAAGCATTCGCCTGCTGCAGGGCAGCGGTGTCGCCCATGAGTTCCGCACCACGGCGGTCAAGGGCATCCACACGGCAAGGGATTTTGAGGCAATCGGCAAATGGCTTGCAAATGATGAGCTCTACTTTATCCAATGTTTTAAGGACTCCGGAAACCTGCTTGGCAACGGTTGCCAAGCCTTTTCCTCTGCCGAGACCGAGGAGCTGCTCTCGGCGGCAAGGGAATTTCTGCCCCGCGCGTCGGTTCGGGGACAGGATTGATCGCACAAGCCGACCGAAGAAACGAAAACGAGAAAAAGAAACGAGAAAAAGAAAAGGAGAAAGATTATGTATCGCGTAAACAAGCGTGACGGCAAGGTCGCGGAGTTTGACATTTCCAAGATCGCCCAAGCCATTCAAAAAGCATTTGAAGCGTGCGAGCGCCAATTCAACAGCAATATCATCGATTTTCTTGCCCTGAAGGTCACCTCGGATTTTGAGCCGAAGGTTGCCGACGGTCTGATCGCAGTGGAGGACATTCAGGACAGCGTGGAGACCGTTTTGGTTCAGGCAGGATATGCCGACGTGGCAAAGGCTTACATCCTTTACCGCCGTCAGCGTGAAAAGCTGCGTAATATGAAGTCCACCATTCTGGACTACAAGGATACCGTGGATCAGTACGTCAAAAACCTTGACTGGCGTGTCAAGGAGAACTCTACCGTTACCTATTCGGTGGGTGGCTTGATCCTTTCCAACTCGGGTGC
>JAGANE010000140.1 GCA_017624395.1 Clostridia bacterium | reverse complement strand
GGGATGGACAGGCTGATCCGTATCGAGCGGACAAGCGGTGAGACCGTGCCCGACAGGGCAGCGGACAACGAGAAAGAGGAAGGAAGTGATATACGATGAGAAAGAGGAGAGAGATCAAAAATGAGATCCGTTGGCAGATGCCGTCGCTTTCCGTCAATGAGGGACTGGCGCGTGCCATGGTGGCCGCCTTTTGCGCACAGGTCAAACCCACCGCCACAGAAATCGCCGATATCAAGTGTGCCGTCTCCGAGGCGGTGACCAACTGTACCGTTCACGCATACCGCGACACGGTTGGAGAGATCAGGATCACCGCACGCCTGCTGGGGGATGGCAACGGCGGGACAAGCGTGGAGGTCGAGATCAAGGATAAGGGGTGCGGCATTCCCGACGTGGCGTGCGCGCGCCAGCCGCTGTATACCACCGATGCCGAGGGCGAGCGGAGCGGTATGGGTTTTACCGTGATGGAAAGCTTTTGTGACGGTGTCAACGTCTCCAGCCGTATCGGCCGCGGCACCACGGTCACACTTCTCAAGCGCTTACATAAGTAAGCCGAATGGCTTACCGAACTATGGATTTGAGGTGACCGCATGGAGCAAACTTCCATATATGAACGCAACAACGAGCTTTTAGAGCGTGTCCAAAACGGGGACGCGCAAGCCGAGGCAATGCTGGTAGAGGAAAATGCGGGGCTGGTGCGCAGGATCGCGCGTCGGTTTCTTGACCGTGGTACCGAGTACGAGGATCTTGTGCAGATCGGTACCATTGGAATGATCAAGGCGATCCGTTCCTTTTCCTTGGAGCGTGGAACCGTCTTTTCGACCTATGCCGTCCCCTTGATCGTCGGTGAGATCCGACGGCATCTGCGTGACGACGGTCCCGTTAAGGTTAGCCGAATTTATAAGCGGCAGGGTGTTTCCCTGATGCATGAAAAGAACCGCATTGAGACCGAGGAGGGGAGGGAGCCGGGAATTGCCGAGCTTGCCGCTGCCTGCGGGTTGAGTGTTGAGGAGGCGGCGATCTCCTTGGATGCCATCTCGCCCGTGACCTCTCTTTCGGATTTTGTTTACGGCGAGGATAGCGTGACCTACGAGGGAGTGCTTTCTGATGAGGAGAGTGAAAACGAAAGTGAACGGATCTGCGACCGCATTGCTCTTTCGCAATCAATTAGCAAGCTTCCGCCGCTTTGGAAAAAGATCGTTCTGTTGCGTTATTACCGCAACCTGACGCAGCAGCAGACCGCAACGGCGTTGGGGCTGACACAGGTTAAGATCTCGCGCGAGGAAAAAAAGATCCTTGCCGAGCTACGCCGTGAGCTTTCGTAGCCTTTGCGATTTTTCTGTTTCTCTCTTGATTTTCTATCAAAGCTGTGTTATAATGAATAGGATAGAAAAAAGAAAGAGGAATGGACGATATGAAATCGGTTCGCAACGTTTATAAGATCGGCATAGGACCCTCCAGCTCTCACACCATGGGTCCCGTATTTGCCGCAAAACGCTTTTTGCAAAAATATCCCGACGTCAAAAAGGTTACCGTAACCCTGTATGGCTCGCTTGCCAAAACGGGAAAGGGGCACGGTACCGACCGCGCACTTTTGGAGGCGTTGTCTCCCGTGGAGGGGGAGATCGTTTTCAATGCCGATGACGGTGTGACGCTGGAGCATCCGAATACTATGGATTTTGTTGCCTATCGCGAGGACGGCACGCCTGCAAAGATGCGTGTGCTTTCGATTGGTGGCGGCGAGATCCGCGTAGTGGGGGAACCGCTTGCAAAGAATGAGGAGCAATGCTACGCCGAAAATTCCTTTACCGAGATCGCAAACATCTGTAAGGCGCGCAACATTCGCCTCTCAGACTATGTGTTTGAGCATGAGGCGCCCGATTTTAAGAGCTTTTTGTCCGAGGTCTGGCAGACCATGACGGCGTCGATCCGCGAGGGCTTGACAAAAACGGGAACCCTTCCCGGCGGTCTTGACGTGGAAAGAAAGGCGCAAAGATTGTTCAATCAGCGTCACATTGACGAAAGCCCGCAAACCAGAGAAAACCGCGTGGTCTGTGCATATGCCTTTGCCGTCAGCGAGCAGAACGCCGATTGCGGCCGTATCGTTACCGCGCCCACCTGCGGCTCCTGCGGTGTCGTGCCTGCTGTGCTGAAGTATATGCAGGAGAAAAACGCC
>JAGANE010000139.1 GCA_017624395.1 Clostridia bacterium | reverse complement strand
TAGAGCCAATCGCGCACGTTGAGTCCCTCACCGTACACGGGCAGGGGCTTGTCGGCAAGCGCGTTTGCAATCATCAGAGGGATCAGCTTTTCGGGAAAATGATAGGGCCCGTAGTTGTTGGAGCAACGGCTGATCGAAACGGGCAAGCCGTAGGTTCTGTGATATGCCAGCACCAACAGGTCTGCCACCGCATTGGACGATGAATAGGGGCTGCTGGTGTGGATCGGCGTTTCCTCGGTAAAGAACAGATCGGGGCGATCCAAGGGAAGGTCTCCGTAAACCTCATCGGTAGAGACCTGATGATAACGCGTGATGCCGTACTTGCGGCAGGCGTCCATCATGGTAGCGGTTCCCATAATGTTGGTTTCCAGGAACACACCGGGGTTTTCGATTGAGCGGTCAACGTGGCTCTCCGCCGCAAAGTTGACCACGATGTCGGGCTTTTCTTCCTCAAAGAGCTTGTAAACCGCCTCTCTGTCGCAGATGTCTGCCTTGACAAAACGGAAATTGGGATTCTCCATCACGTCCTTGAGTGTGGAAAGATTGCCTGCGTAAGTCAGCTTATCCAGACACACGATGCGGTAATCGGGATATTTTCCAAGCATATGAAAAATAAAGTTGCTTCCAATAAATCCGGCTCCTCCGGTTACGATGATCGTCATATTATTTTGTCCTCTCGTCAATATATTTTCCGTCCAATACGTCCTTGAGATACTGTCCGTACTGATTCTTTTTCATTACCTCGTAAACGGCAAGCACGTCGTCCTTGGAGATCCAACCGTTGAGGTAGGCAATCTCCTCTAAACACGCGATCTTGCGGTGCTGATGCGTTTCCACAGTCTTTACAAAGTTGGTAGCATCCACAAGGCTCTCGTGTGTTCCCGTATCCAGCCAGGTAAAGCCCTGACCCAACAGCTCCACGTTCAATTCTCCCGCCTCCAAATAGATGCGGTTGAGGTCGGTGATCTCCAACTCTCCTCTTGCGGAGGGCTTGAGGTTCTTTGCATATTCTACCACGCGATTGTCATAAAAATACAGACCTGTGACACAATAATTGCTTTTGGGCTTTTGCGGCTTTTCCTCAATGGAGATCGCCTTGCCCTCGGCATCAAATTCCACAATACCAAAGCGCTCGGGGTCGTCAACGTAATAGCCGAATACCGTTGCACCCTTGCCCGTCTCTGCATTCTGCACTGCTGCCTTGAGACGCTTTTTGAGTCCGTGTCCTGCAAAAATATTGTCACCCAGCACCATAGCTACGGGATCGGAGCCGACAAATTCCTCTCCGATGATAAACGCCTGTGCAAGTCCATCGGGCGAGGGCTGAACGGCGTAGGAAAGATTGACGCCAAACTGATGACCGTCTCCCAACAGATCCTGAAAACGCGGAGTGTCCTGCGGTGTGGAAATGATCAGAATATCGCGGATTCCCGCATTCATCAAGACCGACATGGGATAATAGATCATTGGTTTGTCGTAAATTGGAAGAAGCTGCTTGGAGGTTACCTTTGTCAAAGGGTACAAGCGTGTACCCGAGCCACCTGCAAGAATGATACCTTTCATGATCGTAAAAATCCTTTCTTTTGATGCTTTTATTCGGTTAAAACCGCAAAATCGCCATGTTAGCATACTTTATTTTATATTATAACACATTTTTTTACAAAAAGCAATACCATCGCATAAAAAAAGCGCGTGACGTGCGCGCAATGTTACAAAGTAAAAAAGCATCCCACAGAGGAGGCAATGTCATTTAGTTAAGAAATTAGCTTTACTTTGGTTCTCTCCTTCCACCGCTACGCGGTCCCCCTCCCTCGTCAGAGGGAGGCAAAATAGGCTCCTCCTGCGGGGGACTGTCGAGCAAAGATGAGACTGAAGGAGAGTACGAAAGTAAAATAAACGAACTCACTCTAAAAGTGCTATTTTTAGTCGCCTCTTAAGGTGCATTTTTTCAATTTTCAAAACATGTGTGCTACAATAATGATAGATTATTGTTACCAAGAGTCAAAATCCAAATCGTTGTTTAGGAGAAACACACATGAAAAACCTATTAGAAAAATTGTGGTATTCGTACCAAATGCAGGATGACGCGGAGCAAAACGGAGAGGAAAAGGAGCTTTTGGATTTGATTGTACTTTACGAGGAAAAATTACACGCCGTTTTGAATGCAGAGCAAATGGAACGGCTAAAAAAATATCGGGAATGCATCAGAGATTTTCACATCATTGCCGAAAAAGAAGCCTTTATCAAGGGCATTCGTTTTGCAACCTCGTTTTTGACCGAGGCGTTGGAAACAAATCAAGAATAAAAACGGGAAAATTCAGTGAAAGTTTTGAGAAGGGAAAACGTGCAAGCACGTGGGGAAAACTTTTTCAAAAGTTTTCTGACGAAAAAAAGGCAGTACCTATGCGGCTGCAAAAAACTGCATCTTGTCGTAATAGTCGTAATAAAAAATGTCAAAGGCTTTTGAAAAGGGTGTGGGGAAAACTTTTGAATAAAAGTTTTCCCCACAAATATCGGTTTTAACCCAGCTTTTCCAAAGCAGCTTTTACGCCTTGAAGATTTTCGGTATATTTGGCAAGCTTGGCACGCTCGGCATCCACAACAGCGGCGGGAGCCTTTGCGACAAAGCTTTCGTTTGCCAGCTTCTTATTGACGCGGTCGATCTCCCCCGTCAGCTTTTCCAGCTCGGCAGAAAGTCTTGCGCGCTCCTTTTCGGTGTCCACAAGATCGGACATCGGCAGATAAAGCGTTGCGGAATCGGTAATGATCTGCACAGCGTTATCCGCGCTGACAACGCTTGCATCAAAGCTTTCGGCAACCTCCACCTCAGATGCCGATGCCAAGCGCACAAAGAAGGGGTGCGTGGATGCACCAAACGAGCTTGCATACTTGGTTTGGATATAGACCTTTGCCTTGCGCGAGGGCACCACGTTCATCTCGTTGCGGCGCAGACGGATCGCCTTGATCGCCGCGATCACACGGGAAAGCTCCTCACTCTCCACAGGATAATCAAGGGCATCGTCTGCCTTCGGATAAGATGCGATCACAATGCTTTCGCTGTCTCCGTCGTGCGGCAATGCCTGATAGATCTCCTCGGTGATAAAGGGCATAAAGGGATGCAACAGCTTCAAGGTACCCGTCAGCACGTAGCAAAGCACGTTTTGCGCGGTGAGGTTGCCCTCGGTGTCCTTTTCGGCAAGACGGCTCTTGGTCAATTCAATATACCAATCGCAGTAAACGTCCCAGATAAACTCGTAGATCGAAGCCAACGCCACGCCGATCTCGTAATGATCCAACGCGTTGGTCACGGTGGCAACGGTCTTGTTGTATTGCGAGAGGATCCATTTGTCCTCGGCGGCAAGCTTTTGGGCATCGGGAAGCTCCACGCGGTCAATGGTCAGATTCATACGCACAAAGCGAGAAGCGTTCCAAAGCTTGTTGGCAAAGTTGCGCGCCGCCTCCATCTTCTCATCCGAGAAGCGCATATCATTTCCGGGGGAGTTGCCCGTGGAAAGCGCAAAGCGGAGGGCGTCGGCACCGTATTTTTCAATGATCTCCAACGGATCAATGCCGTTGCCAAGCGACTTGGACATCTTTCTTCCCTGCGCGTCACGCACAAGACCGTGAATAAAGACCTTGCCAAAGGGCTTTTCACCCATCTGCTGAAGTCCCGAAACGATCATACGCGACACCCAGAAGGTGATAATGTCATATCCCGTTACCAGCACACTGGTGGGATAATACTTGGCAAGCTCGGCGGTCTTTTCGGGCCATCCCATCGTGGAGAAGGGCCACAGTGCCGATGAGAACCACGTATCCAACACGTCCTCGTCCTGATGCACGGGTGCACCGCACTTGGGGCAAACGGTCAGATCCTCGCGGCTGACCGTCATCTCGCCGCAGGCATCACAGTAGAATGCGGGAATGCGGTGTCCCCACCAAAGCTGACGCGAGATACACCAATCAAGAATATTATTCATCCAATTGAAATAGTTTTTGGAGAAGCGCTCGGGAATAAAGCTGATCTCTCCGCTCTCAACCGCCTTGATGGCAGGCTCGGCAAGCGGCTTCATTCGAACAAACCACTGGTCACTTGTCATCGGCTCCACCGTGGTGCCGCAACGGTAGCAAACGCCCACGTTGTGATCGTGAGGAACCACCTTGACAAGGTATCCTCCCGCTTCCAGATCGGCAACCAACGCCTTGCGGCAGGCATAGCGATCCATCCCCTCATATTTGCCTGCACCCGCGTTCATGGTAGCGTCGTCGTTCATCACCTTGATCTGCTCAAGTCCGTGACGCTGTCCCACCATAAAGTCGTTGGGGTCGTGCGCGGGCGTGATCTTCACACAGCCCGTACCAAAGCCGATCTCCACGTAATCATCGGCAATCACGGGAATTTCTCTGCCTACCACGGGCAGGATCAAGGTCTTGCCGATCAGGTGCTTCATATTTTCATCCTCGGGATTGACCGCAACGGCGGTATCACCGAACATGGTCTCGGGACGCGTGGTTGCCACCTCTACGTAGCCGTCCTCGCCCTTGATGGGATATTTGATGTGCCAGAAGCTGCCCGGCTGATCCTTGTACTCGACCTCTGCATCGGAGAGCGCGGTCAAACAGCGCGGACACCAGTTGATGATGCGGTAGCCGCGGTAGATCAAGCCCTTTTCGTAAAGATTGACAAACACCTCGCGAACCGCCTTGGAGCAGCCCTCGTCAAAGGTGAAGCGTTGACGGCTCCAATCGCAGGACGCGCCAAGCTTTTTCAGCTGTCCCGTGATCCGCGCCTCATATTTATCCTTCCACTGCCATACGCGCTCCAAAAACTTTTCACGTCCAAGATCGTAGCGGGAAAGCCCCTCCTCTACGCGCAGTCTTTCCTCTACCTTGATCTGCGTTGCAATGCCCGCGTGATCGGTGCCGGGGATCCACAGCGTATTGTAGCCCTGCATGCGCTTGTAACGGACAAGAACGTCCTGCAAGGTCTCGTCCAGCGCGTGTCCCATGTGCAACTGTCCCGTGACGTTGGGGGGCGGAATGACCACCGAAAAATGCTCGGCATTGTTGTTGACGTCGGGCGTAAAGTAGCCCTTTTCGCACCACGTCTTGTAAATCCTGTCCTCAAACTCGCCCGGGGCGTAGGTTTTTGGCAGCTCATGATATTGATCCATTTTCATAGACCTCCTATTGAATAATTACTGAAATTAAGGTGGGGCGATTTATGGGGGAACTTTTCAAAGAAACGCTTCCCCCACACCCCTTCAAAAGCTTTTAACAAATATTCTCACAAAAAAACAAAAAAGCCTCCAAGTCCCGATCAGGACGTGGAAGCACGCGGTACCACCTGATTTTACGCACAACCGTGCGTACACTCAAACCCGTAACGAGGGGAACGTTGCCGACTACACAAACGAACCGCAAAAGCCGATCCGTTTTTCACCCACACCGCTTGGGAGCGACTTTGACCCCTCGTACTCAAGGACTCGCACCAACCGTCCTCTCTCTGTCAGCCGTCGGGATCTACT
>JAGANE010000138.1 GCA_017624395.1 Clostridia bacterium | reverse complement strand
CTCAATTTCAAAAAAGCGCGCGCTGTTTTTGCTCGGCAATCGCACGGACAAGAGCTGATGTTCAGAATCAAACGAGAAGGTCGCTCCCCTTGGATTTTTAGGGTACGTCATAGACACGGTTGACGAATGATTCAGATATTTTTTCAGGTCAATTGCAATCGTGTCTGCATCACAAGTCCGATGCCATACCGCGAGTGTCATTTTTTGACTGTCATCCGATAACAAACCAAAACAGGACGTTCCCGTGTCTCCGATTTTCCATCTTCCCATCGGATAAATGGGATAGGCGTGTGCGTTGTGTTCGCGAATCTGCTTGAATTTTTCAACGCCCTCTTTGATCAGTGCTGCGTTCCATTGATCTGCCCGATCGATTCTGCCCGAAAGATACAGAGTGCCGCAAAGAGCCGTTACCATATTATAAATCGTCTCTTCACCGTCAGCTCTGTCGATTTGAAATTGTTCTCCAAAAATAAACTCGTCGTTTTCACGGTTGGCAAAGGACACGGGATACGGATATGCCCAAACGCCCGCCTTTTCGGGTGGCAAAAACGCAAGAGAGCCGACCGTAATGGAAGAGGTCATATCATAGTATTCCTGATCGCTCACGCTTTGCAGAGCAAAATGAGAGAGCGTTCCAAAATCGCTTCGCATGGCACCGCTGGCACAGTTTTCTATAACAAGATCGGGATATTTGCGTCTCACCTCGTCAATAAAGGATAGAAACGCGTCGGTCGTTCTGCGCAAGCCCACAGAATTGCAAACGCCCCCATCATCATTTCCGATCAAGGTGGAACGGTTATGATCGTTTTTGATATAGCGAATTCCCATTGCGTAGAAGCGATCAATGATGCCCATGAGGTACTCTCTTGCCTCTTGGGATTCAAAGTTTACGTGCGCTCTGTCGGGATTGACAATGGCTCCGTGTCGGTGAACCAAACAATCGTCTCGGTAAAGATAGCGATTTCGTTCGCAAGCCTCCAATTCCAGCCAGATGCCTGCCGTCATGCCTTTTTTCTTGATATAATCTACGATTGCCTGCAAACCGCCCTCGCCGTATTTTTCATTGTCAATTGACCAAGTTCCAAGAGACTCCAATTGCCAGCCGTCATCCATGCAAAAGACCTCTGCCCCCGCTTCTGCGGCAGCGTCGATCAACGGGATCAGCTTTTCGCGGCTTGGCAATGCCCAAAGGCAGTTCATGTAATCGTTGAACACAGCCGGAGCATAGCCCTTTTCCCAACGGCATTGCGTTTGGGTGCGTTTGTATTTTGTCAGTTCCCGCACGGCTTCTTCAAAACCACCGTTGGTACATCCAAACACACAAGGAGTTGCGGTATAGCTTTCATTCGGATGCAAGGTATGCACAAATCCCGTAGCTTCGTCGGCGCTGTTTGCCTCCAACATCAACAAGCCTTCTCCGCAGTTGTTGAGGCATCCCAATTCGATCGTCCAATTCGAAGCACCCTCATGCTCGATATACCATATCCGATTGCACTCGGTATCCTCCACCATGACCAAAGGATAATACTTTCCCGTGCTCCACGTTCCCGTGGAGGAAAATCGGAAGGAGGACATATCCCAGTTGTGCATGGACTGTCTGTAAATGCCAAGATCCTCAAGGCACTCCTCTCGCCATTGAGCCTCTCCGCACCAATGACTTCTGCAATCATGCACCTTGATTTTATTCTTATCCCATCTGTCCATCTCACCGCCCATGGCGATTCCGCATACCAATGCCGAGCTGAAATGGGTCAGTGTAATCGGCTCGTTGCTCACATTTTTTACGGCGTTGATCTGACGGATCACATCAGCGCCCTCCACCGCGTGAAATTCGACGGTTACTTCCAACGCGCCTTGATGGGTAAAGTATTGCAAAATCAAGCCTTTTTCATCTTGTTTGACAAGCCTACACGGGCTTCCGTCCCACACGTTTGGAATACTGCCACACCCCTCCATCGGAGATGCGGTAGAGTCAGTGGTTTTTAATACAAAGGGTTCAAATGCCACTTGGCGTTTTTCGACTGATTCATATCCAATCGGCTCAAAGCGATTAAATTTCAGGCTTCCGTCATCTCCACGAAGGTAACTGAATATCATATTTTCAAAAATAAATTTTTGGTTCATCATGTTCTCCCAAATTGAAATATCCATCATACACGGATAAAATGAAGGGGCTTGTCAAATACGGCAAGCCCCCCTGAAAGTTAATCCTCAAAGATACTATCCATCGTTTCCTTGATATTTTCAGCAATCATTTCGTCATACTGTTCAATCAAGGATGATACATCCGTAACGCCTGCCAAAATCGTTGTGGAAACCACCTCGGAGAACTGTCTTGACCAACCGTACGCAATGCTTGCATCAAAGGTTTTTGTCTCATTGATCAGATCCAGCATTGCGGAAGAATCGGCATCCTTTACACCTCTGCCCTTCAAAACCTTGTCGTAGTACTCGGGAAGTACGTCTCTTTCGCTGTAGAAGGAAAGCGCATCCAATAACAGTGCGGTTTTATGCAAAGTATCACCCTGTGTAGATTGCGGAATCACCAAAACGGGAGCCAAGTAGTTTACCCAAGAGCGATACCCCTCTTGTTGCTCCTCATATTTCGGCAAAGGCAAAATTCCAAAGTCACCCTGGAAAACGGAAAAATCGCTCACGCTGGATTTCACCTCAGCTATACAGAACAGTGCGCGGTTTGCATTGAAAATTTTAATATAGTCACTTGCGTTACCCGGTGTCGTTCCGTCGGCGCTCGGACCACCGTAGGTAAAGGTGCCTTGTTCGCCAAACAACTGTGCCAATCTCTGCGCCAAATTCGTAAATCTCTCATTTGCGATATTGGAGATCAGCTCGTCATTGGAATTAGAGATTACAAACTGTACGTTACAACCGTCGAGCATTGCCTTGGCACCGTTCCAATAGGTTGTGATACCGTAGACCGATTTTCCTGTTTCGTTATAAGTAAAGGTCTCGTCTCCGTTCATGTTTGCCACTGCACGAGCAACGTTTTGCATCGCTTCTACCGTCCATTTATCCTGTCTTACAAGATCATACAAATCCTCCAGCTGATGATTTTCATGAATCGATTTATTAAAATACACACACCACGTAAGATCAAACGCAGTCAGAGACAGATTGCTTTGCATAAAGTAAAGCGTTGCGTACTTGTTAGAGCCGATCGTTGCTTCTTTTTTGATCAATTGGCTCCACCAATTTTGATCCAATTGCAATTCGGGAACATCATACAAATTATGCAATAAGCCCTGCGTGATCAGGGAAACAACAGAAGAGCCTTCCACGTAAGCGGTATCGTAGTAACCCGTTCCGCTCAGTTGATCCATACTCAATTTTTCTGTTCCCTTATAATACTCCGCATCCTCATGCGAAACAATAATGCAGTTGAAATCCTGCTCCACTACCATATTTCGCTCGTAAACCGCATCGTTGATACGGTCTCCCGACATATTATCGGGGGCAAAAGCGGTGTGCATATTCCATTGTCCGCTCTTTACCGTAAGCACGTCCAATTCAAATTTTCCCATATCCTCGGCAGGTACGTTATACTGAATCTCACTGTCGTCGGTTTCCCTTTCATCGGTTTCCGAGGGAGAAGCAGGAGGCTCGTTTTTGTTGCACCCACTAAAAGCTACGGTCAACATGGAAAGAATCAATAAACAACATAATACAGATAACAAATGTTTTTTCATTTTTCAGTTCCCCTTTTCTTCAAGAAATACTTTTTTAATTGCTTCAAGATACCCATATCCGTTAATATCATCGGGTTGCAAATACGTGCCTTCTGTCCACTCGTTCCAGCTATTTACCACAATCAAAGGAGCACGCAGATCGGTGGATTCATCGATGTATTTTTTGGCAAGCGCAAAGCCCTTTTGAATGTTTTCGGGGGTGGTATCGTAGCAGATCTCATCAATAAAATGCGGATATCTCGGATTGGGATCCCAACCCATGGAAACGTTGGGATAGTAGGGAGCTTTCACGTTTTCCTTGACCTCCGCATAGCCCTTTTCAACGTCTTCTACAACCTCGGGATAGGACTTCTTGGTATCCACAAAATCGGTGTAGCCGTAATGCGTTACCCCGTCAAAGCCGGTTTTGTTTACAAAGGTCAGGATATCCATTCCCGTTTTTTCATCAATGATCTTATCCATGTATCCCTTACCGCGAACGGTGTAGTGCAATTCAAGTCCCGGGAAACCAGCCTTTGCTGTTTCTTCTCTAAACCACTTCAAGGCATCCCACGTTTCTTCAACACCGCCAAGACCTCGAACAAGATTTTCAATGTCAAACAGCATATAAACCGGCTTGCCGTCGATTTTATAATAGTTGGGCTGCGAGAAGTATTTTTCAATCGTTCTGTGAACGATCGTTTCAAAGGTCTTGCGATCAACCGCACCGTCCCAGATCGGATCCCAGCGGTTTGCCGTTCTCGTATCCCACATGGAGGTTGCAGTATGATTTGCCCACATCAGATAGAATTTCATCTTGTCGCGATTCCGCGCTTTCAAAAATCCGTTATCCAGACATTGCTCCAAGAACGGACGGTTATCGTACCAATACCAATCGTAAATGAATACGTTTACGCCGTGTGAGGTCGCCGCCTCGATCTGCATTTCCATGACATACGGATCAGCTTCGTTCACATATCCCCAAAGCGGCTTTCTGGGCCACATATGCCCTTCAAACTTGGGTTTTGTTGCTTTGACCGTTTGCCATTCTCCATAGCCCTCGGGCCAAAAAATGCGCGTTCTCGGTTCATCTCCCGTGTACGCGGGCCAAATAATCGCCGCAATATCGTACTGCTTCATATCATCCTTCCTTTCAATTGGTTTTGTTCATATATCACACCGTCATTTCCTATAAAAGTTACCGTACACTCTCTTTCGTCCATTTCCAATCCGCATCCAACGTATACGTCTTTCACCCAAACGCCACGACTTGCAAGTGTAATACGAGTTCCAGGAGCACTTCCCACTACCACGGGACATGGCTGACCAAGATTGTCAAGAGTGCCGCCAATATCCGTGATATATGCTTGGTGAACGTGTCCGCATATCATAACGTTCGGACAAATATATTCCCGTAGCAGTGCCGCCCACTCTTGATAGGTTTGCATATCCGTCTCTGAGGTTTGGTGCTGCAGGTACTCCGTAAACGGATCGTGCATGATCACAAGCCTCTGCTTTACTCCGTCCGCCTCGTATTCCTTTTGCGCCTTTAAGATCACATTTTTCATAAACTCTGTCTGACGCCCTCTGAAGTCTGCACAACAGATCGTATGCGCGTATTCCACATGATCATCGGGTTTATCCTCACCGCAATCCAACACCATGCCCCAAACGCTCCCCAAACGAAACGTGTAATAGGAGCGTCCGTTGTCGGTAGGCGTGTGCTCCGCGATGTTTTCTGCGTAAATACCGCGCATATCGTGGTTTCCGCGTGCGAATACCACGGGGATCTCGCCACCCGTAATCTCTGATGCAATTCTGTAAATCGTTGTAAAATTCCTGACGTCTCCACTGTGATCCGGCAGATCCCCGTTGAGGATCAGAAAATCGATCTTTCCAAAGGCTTTTGCCGCAGCAACCGGCTTTTCAACCATATTATGCGCATCGGCAATATGGAAAAATCTCGGGCAATCGGTTGAAACGGGATAAAATACCGAGGTATATTCAAAAACATCGCTGACATCCGAAAAATACGGCTTTCTTTCGTTGACAATTCGATAGCATACCTTGTATTCTTTTGCTTTATCCAACGTTTTCATCGGAACGATCATACGGTGCGTGGTGCAGTTGGAACGCAAAATGCCGTTGACATCATCGTAATAGCATTTTCCGTCCACCTCAACCCACATCAACGTTTCTTTTGAAACAGGCACCATGATCTGATAATTCTTACCTACCGCATATACGATAGGCGTTGTTAAAAAGCACTCGGGGATTTGTTTCATATTCTTACCTCCCAATCGGCGGAAAGAGCATACAGCCCCGTTCCCGATACATTTGAATTACTGTGTCAAGATATTCTCTGTCCCAGCCAAGCGTTGCGGAAAGGCAATCGCGGCAGAGATAACGAGATGCGCACTTGTCGATCAGCTTGCGGTGCGCCCCGATGTCGATCGTGTCGATCTCTTTTTCGCAGGAATAGCAGTTCATTTCTCGATCAGCTTCACGCGATAGAGCTTGCAGCCGTGTCCTTCCACCACCGTGTTCACCGTGCGGTTGGTCAGCTTTTCCACTTCCCCGCTCCAAACCTCGGTCATGACGATCTCCTTATTGCAATGGGACGTAATGCCCATTTCGTCAAAGCCGAACACAAAGCGGTACTCGCTATCCATCAGATTGAAGACGCCAACGGCAAAGTCGCCGTTTTCCAAAAGACGTGCGCAAACCAATGCTTCTTCGGG
>JAGANE010000137.1 GCA_017624395.1 Clostridia bacterium | reverse complement strand
GGGGAGATTGGTCAAGTTTTAGTTGTTACAAGGTACTACGGTTGAATAAAACACCAAGACAGGGACGTACACACCCGCCGAAAAAGGTCAATGATATACTTCGCTGTACGTGAAGTATGCTATTCGCGCAAGCGCGAATGATGTTTGCCGCAAGCGGCAGATAAAAAGTATCTTTTCCATCGTCAAAGATACTTTTACGGGAGAGCAGGCAGGGTTAGCGGTCCCTGACTGCTCTCGGTAATACCTAAGCGGCTACGGATAAACTTTGCCTAACTTATCTTCTCTTTTCCGCAACCTCAAGGAGCGCATCGGCAAGGAATTGGTCGGCGGACTTGGTCACGGTCTCGCCTGCGCGGTTACGCACGGCAACGGTTCCCTCCTCAACCTCCTTGGCACCGATGACAAGCATATAAGGTACCTTTTGCATCTGCGTTGCGCGGATCTTGTAGCCGATGGTATTGGAGGAATCGTCCAGCTCTGCGCGCAGTCCTGCGGCACAGAGGCGGTCACAAACGCTCTTTGCATAAGAAATATGCTCGTCACCGATGGGCAGAACACGCACCTGCTCGGGAGCCAGCCACAGCGGGAATGCGCCTGCGTACTTTTCGATCAGGAGCGCCAGCGTTCTTTCGTAGCAGCCCATCGAGGTACGGTGGATGATATAAGGCGTAACCATCTGGTTGTTGGAATCCACGTATTCCATACCAAACTTCTTTGCAAGCAGCATATCGATCTGAATGGTGATCAGCGTATCCTCCTTGCCAAAGACGTTCTTGATCTGAATATCCAGCTTGGGACCGTAGAAGGCTGCCTCGTCAATACCCACCGTGTAGTTGATTCCGTTGGCGTCCAGCAGCTCCTTCATAATGCCCTGCGCCTCGTTCCATTGCTCGGGCGTACCCTCGTACTTGTCGGTGCGCGCGGGATCCCACTGCGAGAAGCGGAAGGAGCAATCCTCCTTCAGTCCCAGCGTATCCAGCATGTACGTGGCAAGATCCAAGCAGCCCTTAAATTCCTCGGCAAGCTGATCGGGACGCAAAATGAGGTGTCCCTCGGAGATCGTGAACTGACGCACACGGATCAATCCGTGCATCTCGCCCGAATCCTCGTTGCGGAACAGCGTGGAGGTCTCGCCAAGGCGCATGGGCAGGTCGCGATAAGAGCGCTTTTTGTTCAGGAATACCTGATATTGGAAGGGGCAGGTCATGGGACGGAGCGCAAAGCACTCCTTGGTCTCGTCGTGTGGATCGCCCAGCACAAACATTCCGTCAAGGTAATGATCCCAGTGTCCCGAGATCTTGTAAAGCTCGCGCTTTGCCATCAAAGGCGTTTTGGTCAAAAGATAGCCGCGCTTTTGCTCCTCGTCCTCTACCCATCTTTGCAGCGTCTGGATCACGCGTGCGCCCTTGGGAAGCATGACGGGCAGACCCTGACCAATGACGTCAACCGTGGTGAATAGCTCCAGCTCGCGTCCCAGCTTGTTGTGATCGCGCTTGAGCGCCTCCTCCTGCTGCTGTACGTAAGCATTCAGCTCGTCCTTGGTCGGGAATGCAATGCCGTAAATTCTTTGCAGCATCTTGTTGTTTTGGTCACCCTTCCAATAGGCACCCGTGCATTGCGTCAGCTTAAACGCCTTGACCGCACCCGTACTGAACAGGTGAGGACCTGCGCAAAGGTCGGTAAACTCGCCCTGACGGTAAAAGCTGATCACAGCATCGTCGGGCAGCTCCTCGATCAATTGCACCTTGTAAGGCTCATCCTTCTCCTGCATCAGCGCAATCGCCTCGGCACGGGGAAGCTCAAATCTCTCAATTTTAAGATTTTCCTTAACGATCTTCTTCATTTCTCCCTCAATTGCCTTGAGTGCGTCGGCGGTAAAGGGAGTCTCGGAATCAATATCATAATAATATCCGTTGTCAATGGCAGGGCCAATGGTCAGCTTTGCCGCAGGATACAGACGCTTGACCGCCTGCGCAAGAATATGCGACGCGGTATGACGGAACAGATGCTTGCCCGCCGCATCCTCAAAGGTCAAAAGCTTGACTTCTTTGTCACCCTCCTGCAATGCATAGGAAAGCGCAACGGTCTTGCCATCCACCTGCGCACCAATCACCTCACGGGAGATGAGCCCCAGCTCTTTTGCATTGTCATAAATCGTTGTACCCACAGCCGTCTCCAGAATGTGGTTGTCTTGCATTTTCACTTGCATATCAAAATTCTCCTTTCAGAAAACAAATTACAGTAACAATTGCTATGGTAAGAGTAACTTTTTCGGGAGAGGGGGCAGGGTTGGTGGTCCCTGACCCCTACTACCTTG
>JAGANE010000136.1 GCA_017624395.1 Clostridia bacterium | reverse complement strand
CACGCACCGAAAAAAGACTTGACGAGGATTTTGACTTTGCTTATAGTGAAGAGCTTGGATACCTGACACACTGCCCCACCAATCTCGGTACGGGAATGAGAGCGTCGGTCATGATGTTCCTGCCTGCCCTTACACGCGGCGGCTATATGGATTCTCTCGCAACACAGCTTTCCAAGATCGGACTTACCATGCGCGGCCTCTTTGGAGAAGGCAGCGGAAGCGCAGGCTGTATCTATCAGATCTCCAATCAGGTCACGCTCGGCATTACCGAGGAGGAAACGTTGAAAAAAATGAGCGAGGCGATCCGTCAAATCACCGAAAGTGAGCATAAGGCAAGAAAAGCCATTACGGGAGATGCGCTCGATCGCCTGACTGATCGCATTTTGCGTAGTCTTGGGATCCTCAAATACGCGTATATGATCTCCTCCTCTGAATTTATGAAGCTTTTTTCAGACGTGCGCTTTGGAATTGCTCTTGGTCTTGTCAAGGACGTCACCTATGAGCAGCTTGGAACGCTTTTGGTGGAAGCCATGCCAGCCACGCTGACACTCTCCGCCGAAAATCCGCCCAAAACCGAGGCGGCACGGGACAAGCTTCGCGCACAAAAAATCCAATCGGTAATACAAACCAAACAATAACCCAAGGATCGGTGCTATGGAATACCGATCGGAAAGGAACGTGATCTTATGGCAAACCGCTTTACAGAAAAAGCACAAAACGTTCTCAGACTTTCCCTGCAGCTTGCATCGGAAATGGGACATACCTATATTGGCTCGGAGCATCTTTTGTTGGCACTGATCAACGAGGAGCGCTGTGTTGCATCACACTATCTGAACGAGCGTGATGCAAGTAGCGAAAAGGTGCAAGAGGCGATAACAAAAATGGCGGGGATCGGCTCCCCCACTTCCCTTTCAGCAGCCGATATGACCCCCCGCACTAAAAATATTATTGAGGCATCACTTTATGAATCCCAGCGCAACGGTCAGGATTATATTGGCACCGAGCATCTTTTGCTGGCACTGCTCGGGGAGCGCGATTGCGTCGCCGTTCGGATCTTAGAGGGGCTTGGCGTTTCGGTCAACGACCTGCGCTCGGAACTGACGGGATACCTTGGAAATACGGCTTCGGGAGAATCGATGCAAAAAGGCAATCCTCGTTTTGGAGGAAGTTCCTCCAAAGCCACGGGCGGAAAAAACACGCTGGATTCTACCCCCACCCTCAAAAATTTTGGCAGAGATCTGACCGAGGCGGCACGCATGGAAAAGATCGATCCGATCATTGGTCGGGATACGGAGACCGAGCGTGTGATACAGATCCTTTCTCGGCGCACCAAAAACAACCCTTGCCTGATCGGGGAACCCGGCGTCGGCAAAACTGCGGTGGTTGAGGGACTTGCACAGCGAATTGTTGCGGGCAACGTACCCGAAGGCCTACGCGACAAAACCATTGTCACGCTTGACATTGCCGCCATGATCGCAGGGGCAAAATACCGCGGCGAATTTGAGGAACGCTTTAAGAACGTTATGGAGGAGGTGCGCAAAAACGAGCATCTGATCCTCTTTATTGACGAGATCCACACCATCATCGGTGCGGGAGCCGCCGAAGGAGCCGTAGATGCCGCAAATATCATTAAGCCCGCTTTGGCGCGCGGCGAGATGCAGGTCATCGGCGCCACCACAATTTCGGAATACCGTAAGCACATTGAAAAGGATGCGGCATTGGAACGACGCTTTCAATCAGTGACAGTGGGTGAACCGACAAAGGAGGAGGCAATCCTGATCCTTCGCGGTCTGCGCGATAAATACGAAAAGCACCACAAGCTGAAGATTGCCGACGATGCACTAGAGGCGGCGGTCAATCTCTCGGTTCGTTATATTCCCGACCGTTTTCTCCCCGATAAGGCAATTGACCTGATCGACGAGGCGGCATCACGTTTGCGGATCCGCGCACGTACCTCTCCTCCCGATCTTAAGGAGATCGAATCCCGCATCAAAAAGCTTTCCAAGGACAAAGAGGATGCCATTGCATCGCAGGATTTTGAGCGCGCCGCAAAGCTACGCGATGAGGAGCAGACCTTGAAAAAGGATTATGACGAAAAAAAGACGGCATGGGAAAGCACACAAACCACCTCGGAGCTAACGGTGGGAGCTGCAGATATTGCCGACGTAGTAACTCAATGGACCTCGATCCCCGTCAACCGACTTCTGGAGGAAGAAAGCGATAAGCTGCTCAAGCTTGACAGCGTACTCAAATCCCGTGTGATCGGTCAGGATGCGGCAACCGAGGCGGTGGCTCGAGCCATCCGTCGCGGAAGAATGGGACTGAAGGATCCCCGTCGCCCCGTTGGATCGTTTATCTTTATGGGACCTACGGGCATTGGTAAAACCGAGCTTGCCAAAGCGCTTGCAGAGGTGATGTTTGGTGACGTCAATGCAATGATCCGTCTGGATATGTCGGAATATATGGAAAAGCACAGCGTTTCCAAGCTGATCGGCTCCCCTCCCGGCTACGTTGGCTTTGAGGAAGGCGGACAGCTGACCGAGCGTATTCGTCGCAAGCCCTATTCCGTGGTGTTGTTTGACGAAATCGAGAAGGCTCACCCCGACGTCTTTAACATTCTTCTGCAGGTTTTGGAGGACGGTGTCCTGACAGATTCGCAGGGGCGACATGTGGATTTTCGCAATACAGTTATCATTTTGACCTCCAACGTAGGAGCCAACGAGTTAAAAGCGACAAAATCGCTCGGTTTTACCGCGGAAAGCGTCAATAACGACCGCCAGGCGCAAAAGGATCGCATGATGAACGCGCTGAAGGGCACCTTCCGCCCCGAATTTTTAAACCGCATTGACGATATTATCGTCTTTAACAGTCTGGAGCAGGCTGATATCGAAAAAATTGCAAGTCTGATGCTGAACGACGTTGTTGGGCGGATTGAAAATCTTGGAATTCACGTCAGCTTTGACGCCTCGCTTCCCGCCCTGCTTGCCAAGGAGGGCTTTGATGCAACCTACGGTGCGCGTCCTCTGCGTCGCGCAATCGTCCGTATGGTGGAGGATGCCTTCTCCACCGAGATGCTGGAGGGCAGGATCCGTGCGGGTGACACGGTGGCTTTGCGCGCCGAAAACGGCAACGTCATCTTTGAAAAAAAATAACACAAGATCCCAAAACGCCGAGGGCTGCTCACGCTTCCCCTCGGCGTTAAATTTTTGTAAAAAACTTTTTCTTTTTTTCTCAAAATACTCCCCAAAAGAAGAAAAATATGTTATAATAGAAATGATACCGCAGGGTGTGGTAAAAATCATGGACAAAGGAGAAAAAGCGATGCGAAGCAAGGTCAAAAAAATCGGAACGGTCATCGTATCGTTTTTGATCGTTGCAGTACTTGTAACGGCGGTGATCACACAGCTGATGATCGCTCCAAGCGGCAACGAGCGTTATTTTTCGGGAGCGGCAGAGCGATATTGCAGCAATCTGATCAGCGCGGGCTTTCCAAGAGATTATGCCGTTGCACTGACGGAATTACATCTACTCCATCCCACTTGGGATTTTACACCTCTGCTGATCACCGAGCAAAATCCCACGTATACGTGGAGCTACGTCATTGAGCAGGAAACCTCGGACGGAGAATTAAACGTCATTTACAGCACGCAAAAGTACGCTGCCTATCATCACCCCACCAACAAGGAGCTTTACGACAGCGGCTACTATCAAGCATCGGTGGAGACCGTAGAATATTTTATGGATCCCCGTAATTTTCTTAATGAGCTTGATATTTTTCAATTTTATACCCTCTCCGGCAGTGAAAAAGCCACTCTTGAACAGGTGCAGGCAGTGCTTGCGGGAACCTTTATGGAGGAAGGTGTTCTGGAAAACGGTGTCTCCTATGCGGAATATTTCATGACACTTGGTAAAGAATTTGACATCAATCCGATCTTTCTTGCCGCCAAGGTGCGTCAGGAGCAAGGAACACGCGGTACCTCCCCCATCATTTCGGGAGTCTGCGGCACCAAGCTCGTAGATTTTTACGTCAACCAGACCGAAAAGACCGACAGCGGCAGTGAGATTCGTCCGCCAAAGGCAGGAACTGTCTCGGAAGCCGATCTGCTGGCATACAACGGCTATTACAATCATTTTAACATTGGTGCCACGGGAACGGGTGTTTTTCAAATCTATCAAAACGCCATGAAGCGTGCAAAAACGGGAACCGCTGCAATGGCAGAGGAATGGGGCGACGGCGGTGCATGGAACACCCGTTGGAAGGCGTTGTACGGCGGCGCATATTTCCTGAAAAAAAATTACATTGAACGCTATCAATCCACCGTCTATCTGCAAAAGTTTGACGTAGACGGACGTGCAAGCTCTAATTTTTCTCATCAATACATGACCTCGGTATTTGGTGCTATGGGAGAGGCGCGTTCTCTTTATCAGTCGTTGGCAACAGTAGATGCGCTTGACGCGCCCGCCAGCTTTTTGATTCCCGTTTATGCAGGAATGCCCGAAACCGAGTGCAAGGATCCCTCAAACGGCTCCTGCAGTGTAACAGCACAAGCAACCACAAAATTTGATTATCAATCCGAATTAACGGCTCCGCAACGTCAAAGTGCCTCCAACGAGCCACTGTATCTGACCGTGGAAGCCTATCCCAATGCCACAATCAAGCTGGGCGGTGTGGTAACGCATACCAACCGCGTGGAGGGCTTGGACTACGCATGGAACGGCGGTGCCTGGCAGACGGCATCCGACAGTAAAAATCTGAACGTCTCGCTTTTTGTTGACGCGCCCGAAAGCTCCTCGCATATACTTGTAATACGGGGCAAAAGCTGTTACGATACCACGGGCTCGTCACCGCAAACCGTAAGCTCTTATTTTTTATTTGCCGTGATCTACGTTCAAGTCACCCCACCGCCCAACGTAAAGCTCTCGTTTGAGGTGGGCAACACCCTGACCGAGCGCACGCTTTATGCGGGAAACGAGACAACACTGCCCCCCTGCGATGCTCCCGATTTTGCGGGATGGTACGGATCGGACGGATCCTTTTTGCCTGCGGGAAGCACGATCAAGCCCGAAGCAGATCTTTCCTTTTCGGCAATTTTTTTGGATTGGAAAATCGCTGACGGTGCGGCAATCTCTACGCGCGGCAATTCCCCTACCCTCCGTTTGTCACTTTTTTTGCGTAAAAATGAATATCTGTTGCTCTCCGAGGGC
>JAGANE010000135.1 GCA_017624395.1 Clostridia bacterium | reverse complement strand
CCGATCAGACGTACTTCTTTTGCATTGATCTCCTCATTGAGCAGGTTTTCTTTGTCTTTCGCGCTAATAGTTCAACACCTCCAAGCGAAAAAAATACCGTACAAAGACACAGTCTCCGCACGGCTACCCTCCTCTACCAATATATAGGTAGATAAAAAGAATATCAACCCATCTCGCAACCGGCGGATAGGTGAGAGCGGAGTGCTCTGCTTTGTTTTACCTGCATATTATACACCATTCTCCCCCGTTTGTCAAGAGCTTTTTGAAAATTTTATTTTTTATTTTTCACATTTTAGTTTTTTAGCTTTTTCTCAAACAAAAAAGCGCTTTTATCTGCATTCCGATGACCTACGACAAATGTCCATCGTAATTTGTACCAATTTTTTTACCTGAAATGGGGCTATTTTCTATTTCATATCTTTTTCACAAAAATTTTCGCGGATTTTCGTCACAATTGAATATTTACAAATCGCAAGTTTTGTTGTATAATATTATGTGCTGATGGGCAACCGCCTGTCAGGTTCCCCTTTTTTGCACACCAATCATTCTGTTTTTGCGAAATGCCAATCTCATGGCATCCCTGCGCTCAAGCGGTAAGGTGTGCAATTTTTATTTTTAGATTCCAACGCAAAAAAATATCCGTTCTCCTTGCAAGACTGCCGAGAGAACGGATATTTTTATTTTATTGGTAAAGATCTTGAGGATAGATTCCCTTTTTGTGCAAAAGCTTCAGCTCTGCCGCAACGGTATCGCGATCTGCCTGATAGGTGATACCAAACCAACGGTCGGGAGAGGATTTTGCACGCACGCAAAGCGCATCCTTGGAAAGAAGATCGTTGACCATGATTGGGAGCAGGCACTCTGCTTTGATATCGTCCTGTTTAAGACCACGCAAAAAATCCTCAAAATAGGTATTCATGATCGGCAGAAGCATTGGATGGAAGCCCCAGATATTCATGGAGACCACCTCCTGCGGATCCAAGCCGCCGTATTCTCCTACGATGCGATGATCCTCCTCGTAATGAATGTCGTGTGTCTCGTCAACGCCGCAGAGAAATCCGTTTTTGATCTCACATATGCCACGTGTCACACCGCCGTTCTCGCTCATGGTATTGCCGAGAATATACGGCACCATACCCGCATCGTGGGCATCCTTGAGAGACCCCAGCATTTCATGCATAATGACAAAGGCTTCCTTGCCGTAATAATCGTCGGCATTGACCGTTGCAAAGGGTCCACGTATCACATCCTTGGCAGCGAGAACGGCGTGAACCGTGCCAAAGGGCTTGGTACGTTCTGGGGGGATCGAATACCAGGACGGAATCGTAGACGTGTCCTGCACCGCGTAATCCACGCGCACGCGCCCCTCAAGGCGTTTTCCGATACTGTTGCGCACGGTGTCCACCATCTCTGCCTTCAAAATGAAAACGATCTGCGTAAAGCCCGCCTCAATGGCGTCGTAGATGGAATACTCCATCAAAATTTCCCCGTGAGGGCCAACCTGCGAGATCTGTTTATTTCCTCCAAATCGGCTGCCAAGACCTGCCGCCAATATGACCAACGTTGTATCCTTCATATCATAGCTCCTTTCACTGCCGAGATATTTTGTACAATAGATATATTATACACCATTTTTGAAAAAAAGTCAAGACTTGCAAAGCAAAAGAACTGCGGCACACCCTATCGCAGGCACACCGCAGTTCTTAATCCTATTTAAAATTACTTCTTTCTGAACATATCCAGCATATCGTCCATATCGTCGTCATCCTTGACGGCAGGCTTGGGCTGGGGCTTAGGCTGAGGCTTTGCAGCAGGTGCGGGAGCCGCCTTAACAGGCTCATTGGCTACGGGACGGTTGACAGCGCCGCTTGTTCTATTGGGAGCAAGCGGGCTGTTCTTGTTGGTCTTGTCGCCACGCACCACGCGCTTATCGTCGTCGGGCTTCTTTTCAAAGCCGGTAGCGATGATAGTGATCTTCATCTCATCCTCAAGCTCGGGATCCAGCGTAACACCCCAGATAACGTTTGCATCCTCGTGTGCCTCCTGGGCAATGATGGTGGAAGCAAGCTCTGCATCGTCGAGAGCCACGTCGGGAGATACGGTGATATTCATCAGGATACCCTTAGCACCCTTGATAGAGGTCTCAAGCAGCGGGCTGGAGATCGCCTCTCTTGCAGCCTGCTCTGCCTTGTCCTTACCCGTTGCAGCGCCAACGCCCATGTGAGCGTAGCCTGCGTTAGCCATAACGCTGGTAACGTCGGCAAAGTCAAGGTTGATCAGACCTGTGTAGTTGATCAGGTCGGAAATACTCTGTACACCGCGGCGCAATACGTCGTCGGCAATGGTAAAGGCGTTGAGCAGTGTGATCTTGGCATTGGAAACCTCTTTGAGTCTCTCGTTGGGGATCACGATCAAGGAGTCAACGTACTGTGCAAGCTCGGCAATACCTGCCTCAGCCTGCTCCATTCTTCTCTTACCCTCAAACATAAAGGGCTTGGTTACGATACCAACGGT
>JAGANE010000134.1 GCA_017624395.1 Clostridia bacterium | reverse complement strand
GGATTGGTCTTGGTGCTGATATTATTGGAGCGCAAAAGCCATTCAGTGCTGCCGACGACGATGTTATTGACCATTTTTGCGTTTTCATAGATATAATTTGAGCCGTATGCCGAAAGGAAGCCCGTAACCTTATCAGGTCGTTGGTTGGTCAAGCCGATGCCAAGATTACGGCAAGCATTCCCCTCAATGGTAACGTTTTTAAAGTTGCACGAAGCCTGCTCCGTGCCGCTCGACCAAAGCTCAATGGCATAGACCAAATTTTCCATCACGTTGTTGCGGTAAACGATATTTTCCATATCGGCACCATCTTTGTTGGATTGCGTGGTCATTGCCGTATCGTATATTTGATTGAAATAACAGTTTTCTACTGTCATTCCCTTACATTCATTCCAATTTTCAATGGCGTTGCCAAGTCGGGTCTGATAATTACGCGAAGAATTTTTATAGTCAAACTGAATCTGTCCGCCAATAAACTCAAATCCGCAGTTTTTGACAACGAGATTATCACACACCGTTGTTCTGATTGCGAACGTTCCGCCAAAGAAGTTGATATTTGCAATGGTTACATTGGAAACATTACTTCCTGTAAAAATTCTCACACTTTGAGAAAGCTCGACAGAGGAAAAGCGCTCTGCGGGGTTTCCACCCTCGCTATAAAGATAGAGCTTTGTACCGTCCTGAAAATAAGCAAGATCGATCTTGCCATTTTTACCAAGATCCTTGCCGTCCTTCAGTTCAAAGGACGGAATTTTATCATAAGTCTTAATACCGTTGCTCACATTGGTAAGAGCAAGGCTCTTTTGTTCCGTCCAAGAAATCTCGTCGTTTACCCATTTGTAGATTTCTTGAATCTTAATCCCCCATGCCTCGCCGCCGTTAAAGACGATGGAGCCGATGTCATTGGAACTGTTAAGCGTTCCATTATATTGGTAGAGATTGGTAACACCACTCACAGCTCTCCACTGCCCCTTTTGAGAGGCGTTGATTGAACCGTAAAAGACAGGCTTTTTTCCCGTTCCATAGGTAGCATAGGTAACACCGCTAACAAGCTTGACCTGCTCGCGAAACTCACTGCCGCACTCAAAAAGTACTGCATCACCGGCTTTCAATCCCGTAATTTTAGAACAGTTCTTCCAAGCCGTTTGGGGAGAGGTACCCGATGCCGAATTGTCACCGTTGATCGAGGAGACATAATAAGTCTTCCCCGTTGCAGCGGGAACACTTGCAAAAGCCTGCGTTTCTGCTTTTTTGGCATCAAATGCACTGTTCAACTCGGCAAGCACATTGTCATCGGCGTAATTCCAAAAAAAAGTATCCTCAGCAGGTGTTTCGGCAATCTCGCCCATTGGTGTTTGCGCGTCATCTCTTTTGCAAGAGAACAGTGACAAAATGCAAACCGAACACAAAAGTACGGCTATCAATTTTCTCATGGTAAATCTCTCCTTTAAAAATGGGTGGAAAACGGCATCTGCCGCCCCCCACCGCTTGTTCAGATCATTTGAAATTCTTTAAAAACTTTTCCAACGTAGTGTTAAAACGCGATTCATTTGACTTAAAAGCATTTGCAATATAAGGCTGTTTTGACTTGATGCAGGTGCGAAGCAGAGCCGAAGGGCCGGCCTGATCTCCCCATTCGAATGCATATACATAAGCAAAATCGTACAGGGGATTTTCCAGAATCAAATCTACACATTTAGAAGAATCCACATCCTTTGCGTCACGGTACTTTAAAACGCTCTCGTAGAGTGCGTCACGAACGTAAACGTGGCTGTAGTAAGCCAATGATTCCAAAATTGCTCCCACAAATTCCGGATCCTCAACTACGCGAGGAACAGCAAAGGCGGTGCTGGAATCCATGGTAATGGAATGATACTGCGTTTGTGCCTCATCCCATTTGGGATAATGCAGAATACCGTACATGATCTCGGTATCTCTCAACGTTGCCGCCATTTTTAGATAAGAGGTAGTAAATGCCGCTCTGCCCAACGATATCATACCGATGTGATGGTCGATTCCCGCCGCGTTGCCGTACTCCTGAATATAAGTATGACCGCTCATGTTCACAATATTGTGGAGCTTGTTGGTCAGATTGATCAATTGCTCAGAGGGGGCCAACAGCTTGATCGAACCGTCTGCGTTCTTTTGAGACAATGCAATCTCTGAACAAAAAATAAACGAATCAATCGGGTTGTTTACGTTGGTAGCATAACCATAGGTATCCAGCTCGTTCCAAACGTCGTCACCGTTGTCGGTGGTAAACTGCTGAACGTATTCATAGAAAGCGTCAATCGTCCAAGTACCGTCCCAAACCTTTTGATAGATCTCAGCTGAGCCTCCTTCGAGACGTGCATTGATCATATCCTGATTAAAGAACACACAGGAGGACGTGTACATATGGGAGAGTGAAAGGCTACCTGTCATGATATAAGTACTGCCGTTATAAGTAGCAGCCTCGGCAAAATTGCCGTCCCACCAATCGGCGGTAAGTTCAACGTAAGGAATTTGATACCAGTTTAAAAAATCGCCGTAAGCGGAATTACTTGCCAAACGGTACTCATAACCTGCCGCTAACTGGTAGTCATCGTCGCCTGCCTGAATTGAGTTTCTGATAGGTTGCAGAAAATCGGTATCAAAGCTGGTATTCGGTGTGGGAATGGCATTGATTATGATATCATACCGCTCCTCAACCGCCGAATTGCGGTCAAAAATCGCATCGTTGATAACGGAACCAGCCAATGCTTCCTCAAACACCCATTCGTAATCATAGGAATCACGATAAATAATGTTAAATTCTCTGTCCTTCCATTCGGCTTTGGCTTCGGGGAGAGGAATTTCTTCCTCTCCCGTTTCCGGCTCGCGCGTGTTTTGTTCAACAGGTCCGTTGTCGTTACTGCAAGAAGCAAACACTGCGAGGATCATGGAAAGCAACAAGAGTAAAACAACAAGTTTTTTCATTTTGTTACTCCGTTTTTGAGTTTAGAAAATGTTATCTGCGTTTACACCGAGGTCACCGTCACCAAGATCGGTATAAGAGGTAGTAATCACATCATTCATATCCAGCGAGATCAAATTGATTTCGGGAATGTTATATTGTTTTTTCATTTTTTATCCTCCCATATTATTGTTCCTTAGAAGCGTTGACTGCATCAATAATACCGTTGGCAAAGTTCTTTTGTGCAGGCGTTGCCTCATCATCAGCAGCACAAAGCACTGCAACGCTGTAAATGCTTCTTGCAAGAGTCTCTCCAACAATCGCATCACCAACGTAAGGAACAGCAACGATCTCATCCTCATAATGCTCGGCAGTGATGTTGTAAACAACTGCCTTAACAGTTACAACACCGTCCTCGGTGGTTGCCTTCACTGCGGGAACCTGAACTCCTGCCTCCACAAGGGCTGCAAAGGTCTTCGCCTCGCCTTCCAGCGCGCTCCAAGTCTCATATGCTGCCTTGGAGATCAGGATCAGACCAAAGTTTGCATCTGCAGTATTTGCACCGGTGGTAAGTGTTTCACGGAATTTTGCAACGAAACGAATACCCGAGTAAGCGTCTGCGGGATCGGTGATACGAATCTGCGCGCCGAGAACCTTTGCGTCAACGCTGACCTTGAGAGAATCTACCCATTCGCCGTTCTTTACCAAACCCGTGGGGCAAGGATAGTAGGTATCAAGATCGGTGTTTTTAGCAGTGTTGAAGCTGAACTTTGCTTCGGCAGAGAATTCATTTGCGGTCAAAGCAGCGATTTCAGCAAGCGTTTTTGCACCACTGTTAGCGTCACAGGTGTAGTTGGAATCCGTTTTCCCAGTTTGTACAATATCAATCGGCCTACTATTTTGACCATCTGCATCGGGAATTTGGAAAGAACGATAATACAAGTTCTCCACATTCACTTTCAAGTATTCATCTCTAACAGCAGGACTTACAATACCGTATTCATAATTAAGGTAGGATGATCCAGAGTGGAAGGTAAAGGTACCTGTGGAGATGCAATCTTTTATATTAGCAACAATCGTTCCTGTACCTTCGTTTGTTCCCTCAGTATTTCTGGTCAAGCACACCAAAGCAGCGATATGGTTAGAATACCAGCCCAGATCGATCTTCCCCGCAAATACCGTATTGGTCATATTAATCGTCACATTTCTGTTGGAAACGTTTTTACCGACCGTGCCGACGATACCGCCAACATGGTAGCCAATACGACTGATATTCATTGTACCATCATACACACAAGAATCGATGTTGACAATCAAATCAGTAACATCATTTGCATGACGAAGGAATCCAATCAAGCCACCAAGCCCCGTCATGGTACCACTAGTACCAGACACATTAACAGTCACACTTGATCTAACGTTTTTCATAGTAAAGTTGCCGGTCGCTGACCCGTTTGTTCCTGCATCAAGACAAGAAACAACGGTTCCAACACAATAACCGCTCGAGGTGATGGTTATGTCAATATTACCATTAAGTGTGAGGTTTTTAATCTCAACGTGTCCGTTATCAGGAACACGAATCATGCAGAACAATCCACGGTGACCGTCGGGATTTGTGACCGACTGCGTCATGTTTTTGATCGCATATCCCTGTCCGTCAAAGCTACCGGAAAAAGGCTTGCTCGAAGCAGCTCCGATGCCATCAAACGCAACACCTGCGAGGTCGATATCAGCACCAAGCTTCACAGTTTTACCGGAAAAATTTGTACCATTATCAACCAATCTTTCAAATTCGAGAAAATCGGCAACATTATAAATTGTCAATTGCGTGGTGCTAAAGGTTGCTTGTTCTTCTGCACTTACGCTGATGGGAAGAATGGTCATGACGGAGAGCATCATTGCAACCGTCAGGATCAGGCTCAAAATTCTCTTTTTCATTTGTCAATTCTCCTTTATAAGTATTAGTTTTCCTTTTTGCGGATCACGCAAGCACCTGCCACCATAGCGATCATAGCTACGCTTGCAAATCCGATCACACTGCCACAACCGCCTTCCTTCTTGTCGTCGGTGTTGGTAGGCTCATTGGTTTCAGGTGCATTGGTTTCGTTGTTATCAGGTGCTTCGGTTTCGTCGTTGCCGGGCGCCTCGGTCTCGTTATTGCCGGGAGTCTCAGTTTCGTCGTTGCCGGGTTCCTCGGTCTCACCACCGCCCTCATTGGGTGTCTCACGGAGTTCAATGATGGGGGTTCCATTTTCAACCGTCTTCCATACAGTCTCAAAATCAAAGCCAGTCAAGGTGGTTGCTGCGGTCTCGCCGGTAAGTTGTGCCAACGTTACCTCGGTAGCCCCCTCTGTGTCAGTTCCCGAAATTACAGAGGTTGCAGTAATGTTTTTTACGTAGAAATAGTTCTCTGCTGTGATACCGATAGCACTTGAACCTGCCGCAGTAAAGCCCAGGATTACACCTGCCCCGATATTGCCCTCGGTTTCGGTTTCCTTCCCCTCAATTGCAGTGTAAACGTTGATCAGATTGATGGTTCCGCCGTTCTTACGGCCTACAATCAGTCCCATCTGTGCGGCACATTCCACCGAACCCGTCATATAAGAGTCCGTTATGTCCACAGAAGAACCGTTCGACAAGCCAACAAAACCACCGGCATAATCGTAGCCCTTCACGCTGACGTTGTCGACTGCACAGTTGGTAATGGCAATGGAATTGAACGCGGCTGCTACAAGTCCGCCTGTCTGAGCGGTAGTCCCTACAACGTACCCGTTCTTTACAACACAGTTATCAATGGTAACAGGTTGCTTGGTTCTGCCTACCAAACCGGATGCGGCTCTTGCGGTTTCAATATAGAAATTTTCAATCGTCAAATTGGCAACTCCCGCATTTGTGGTGTAGCCCATAATTCCAAAGAAGCCTGCACCGGTTGCATCCGACTCTACTGGAATAGAGGTGTACATACCACTAACCGTGTGTCCCTGTCCGTCAAACGTACCGTCAAATCCAAACCATTTGTTTGCGCCCTCTGCGATGCCGCCGCCAATGGGCTGCCACTCGTTTGCAGGAGCGGTAGTACCCCAAGTTGCCGCATCACCCTCGTTGAGCACAACATCAACGCAAAGTTTGACCGTTTGCCATACGAACGCTTCACCTGCGGTGACCTGCGAGCCGTCCCCCGCAGTGGGCGTGTACACAAGGGACATGTCCGCATAAGGTGCGCCTGCACTTCCTCCCAAGCGATAGCCCAATACATTGTAGTTTGCATCGTAGTAAACGCCTGTGTAGCAAGCCGTAGACTGCGAAGCATTTACAAGGTACGCAAGTCCCGCCAGATCTGCCGCAGATTTGAGTTCGTATTCTCCCATTCCCGCGGTTTTTCCGTCAAAGTACCATTTGATGTTTGCCGTACCGTCCCATACCGAGGCGGTTGTTTCCTCTGCACCAACCGTGAGCATTGCGGCAGAGCAAAGGCTCAAGATCAGTACCAAAGACAATAGAATAGCTGTGAGTTTTTTCATAAAAACACCTCCTTAATTTTTCATTCTATTGTTTAAATCTATTATATCACATCCACCCTATTTTTGTAAAGGTTACTTTTTTGCCATTCCGTATAACAATTTTGACATAACGCTCTTTTTTTCTTCTTTTTTTCCATATTTTAGAAACAAAATCAAATTTTATATTCCTATTTTCAAAAAAACATTGACAGATTGTTTTTGGTATGATAAAATAAAACGGATACCAAGGGGGGGATGATTATGAGCATTGTCAAATTTGAAAGCAGCCGCCACAACAATGAAACTCCATGTCGAATCTATTGGAACTATGCCTCTACCAGACACGACTATGCGTCGAATTGGCACAACGAATATGAGTTTCTCTATATTGTTTCAGGCACCGAAACAATATACATCGAAAACGATTATTACATTGCCACCTCGGGTGACATTGTTGCAATCAATCCCGGACGCATCCACACGATCACGGGCGAAAATTGG
>JAGANE010000133.1 GCA_017624395.1 Clostridia bacterium | reverse complement strand
GGGGAACTTTTTTCAAAAAGTTCCCCACAAAAAAGAAAGGAAAAGTCTATGAACACAACAGGCTTTCTCCCGCTGACGCGTGCCGAAATGGAGGCGCGTGGGTGGGACGCACCCGATTTTGTATATGTGACGGGCGACGCTTACGTCGATCACCCGTCCTTTGGTGTTGCCATCATCTCGCGCGTATTAGAGGATGCGGGCTACCGCGTGGCGATCCTCTCCCAGCCCGACTACAAGACCTGCGACGCCTTTCGCGAATTTGGCAGACCGCGTCTCGGCTTTTTGGTAACGTCGGGCAACATTGACAGTATGGTGGCACACTACACCGCCGCCAAAAAGAAGCGGAGCTTTGACTATTACACCGCAGGCGGCAAGATGGGAAAGCGTCCCGACCGTGCCGTTATCGTCTACTGTAACCGCATTCGTGAGGTCTATGGCGACGTGCCGATCATTCTTGGCGGCTTGGAGGCATCTCTGCGCCGCTTTGCGCACTACGACTATTGGGACGATAAAGTACGCCGATCGGTGCTGGTGGACAGTCGCGCCGATCTTTTGACCTACGGCATGGGAGAAAAGATCCTCTGCCGCATTGCCGAGCTATTGGACAAGGGTGTCCCGATCCGCAAGATCCGCGACGTGCGAGGTACGGTGTATCTCGCAAAGCCCGACGATCCGATCCATTTTGAGGTTGCCGCCACCTTTGACTACGACGAGCTAAAGGAAAACAAGCGCAAATATGCCGAGGCATTTGGCGTACAGTACAAAAATCAGGACGCCATCAACGGGCGCGCGATCTGCGAGAGATACGACAACAAGCTTTTGGTGCAAAATCCGCCCATGCCTCCCTTGGAGCGCGAGGAGCTGGATCACGTCTATTCTCTCCCCTATATGCGCGACTATCACCCTTCCTATCAAAACGAGGGCGGTGTTCCGGGCATTGAGGAGGTCAAATTCTCGGTCACGCACAACCGCGGCTGCTTTGGCGGCTGTAACTTTTGCGCGCTCGCCTTTCATCAGGGGCGCACCGTGCGCTCGCGGAGCATCAAAAGCGTGGTGGAGGAAGCGAGAAAGATCACCGCGTTGCCCGATTTTAAAGGGTACATCCACGACGTGGGCGGTCCCACGGCAAACTTCCGCTATCCCGCCTGCGAAAAGCAGCTAAAGGACGGTGTCTGCGCAACGCGCAAATGTCTTGCCCCCACGCCCTGTAAAAATCTCAAGGTCAACCACGAGGAATATCTGCAGCTTTTGCGTGAGATCGAAGCACTTCCCAAAATCAAAAAAGTCTTTATCCGCAGCGGTATTCGCTTTGACTATCTGATGGCGGATCCCGACGATACCTTCTTTTATAAGCTGGTCAAGGATCACGTCAGCGGTCAACTCAAGGTCGCACCCGAGCATTGCTCCGACGGCGTGCTTTCCTGCATGGGCAAGCCGAATTTTGGCGTCTACGAGGGCTTTCGCAAAAAGTTCTTTGACATCACCAAGCGGATCGGCAAGGAGCAGTATCTTGTCCCCTACCTCATGTCCAGCCACCCCGGCTCCACCCTGCACGATGCCATTGAGCTGGCACTCTGCCTCAAACGGAACGGCTACGCACCCGAGCAGGTGCAGGACTACTACCCCACCCCGGGAACGGCATCCACGGTGATGTATTACACGGGCATCAATCCCTTGAACATGAAGCCCGTCTACGTTGCCACCGATTATCACGAAAAGCAGCTTCAACGCGCTCTTTTGCAGTTCAACCGTCCGCAAAATGCCGACCTCGTGCGCGAGGCACTGACCCGTGCGGGAAGAACCGATCTCATCGGCTTTGGCGCGGATTGTTTGGTACGCCCCGCAAGCACATACGGCAAAAAGGAAGCCCCCAAAAAGAACGGCAAAAGTCATGCCAATGCACGAAACGGAAAAGCCGCGCCCGAAAAAAAGCAAGCAAGAGCTTCCCGTGGCAGTGGCAAAGGGGAACGTCCCTCCGCGCAAAAAACGGCACATACCACCGCAAAAGCCAAGTCCGCAGGCGCAAGACCGCAGGAAAGAAAAGAGCGCTAAACAACACGCTCAATAAAGCAAATCCCGCCCCCAAGATCGTTCAAACGATCTTGGGGGCGGGTGCTTTGGCGATGTGCCGGGCTCTCGCCATGATAAAATTTTCATTTTACAAATATTTTTATTTCTTCAACACTTTTTTGCACCAGGTGCGTTTGTTGCATTGCGGGCACTTCAAGTACCGAGTCGTTCCCATGTGCATTGCATGAAGTGCCTGCGAGTAGGTAGGCACGATCTCGTAACCGCAATTTTTGCACTTGTAAGCACCCACGCTGACCTCAAGCTTTAACGCATAGAAGCACGGTATCAGGAAGACCACGCACAGTGAAAGTATTGCAACGAGCATCCAAGGGCCCTCGGACATAAAAAACGCGATGATTGCAAGACCTCCGATCAAGCCAATGATACTCACTGTCATAATCGTCCACATTGCATTCCAAATCGTTTTGTTCTTCTTTTCTAATTCCTTTGCCATATCAAGCAAAAGATGTTCGTTTTTTTGATTGTTGTTTTCCATACTGATTTTCTCCCCACTTAATAATTCGTTTACGCTGATGTTCAGCATATCACACAACGCAAGCATGATCGAGGCATCGGGCATTGATTTTCCCGTTTCCCATTTTGATACCGCTCTGTCGGTGATGTTCAGTTTTTCCGCCAACTGCATTTGTGTCAGATTTTCTTTTTTTCTGCACTCGGCAATGAATTTTCCAATTTTGATTTGATCCATCCCCGGCTACCTCCTTTCGCTATCATGATAGCATTTGTTTTTTATATAATCAACATACCAACGGTTGAATGTGGGGAAATCAACCATCGGTAGAGTAAAAAAAACCGTAAAAATCAAAATGATCTAACAATTAAATTATACCACATATGTGTCCAAAAGTAAATAGGACGGCTCAATTCATTACAAACTGAACCGCCCTTTTGATAAAAGCCAATCGTGATCCATGGTCAGAGGCACTTGGCTTTGTTTGAAAATGTGAACGCATATTGTCAATATATTCGCCTTGGGCGAACTTGATCTATTTTCGCTTTGCTCATGCTCGATATGGAAGCCATCTCTCGTTTGCAAAGGAAACATATCCGCGCCGCAATGCGCGGTGACGTTACTTCAAAAGCGGTGCAACGGCATCGCCGAGCTTTTCGTAATCATCCACACAGATAAAACCAAAGTCTGATACGTAGACGGATTCATCGTTTCCGCCCATGCCGTAATCATCTCCCACAAACACGACCTCGTCGTGCGCATAGCCCTTTTCCTTGCAGTAAAGATCCAGCGCGTAATATTTGTTGTAGGGCTTGGGTGCCATATCAAACGAAGACGATCCCCCCACAAATACAACGTATTCCGAAAAGGTCTCGCAAACCTCGGCATAGATCTTACGACGCTTGGAGCGGTCGGGGTCAAACGCCAGCTTATCCTCTTGCTTTGCGGCAGTACCAAGAATCGGGAAGGTCACACAGCCCGACGGATGAAACTCCACGTTGTTGCCCGCAAACTTGGTAAATCCGTACTTGTTACGAAGCATGGTAACACGCTCCTCAACCGATGCACGGTCGCAAGGGAGCTTTTCGTCACACACAATATCAAGTGCTTTTGTCTCCTTGTTGTAACGTGCGGATTGCAGGCCGTAGTTTCCGATCACGTCAATGGGATACTGATTTAATTGGTTAAAAATACGCATACACTGCCCTGCGCCAACCATTAAAAGATCGTATCTTTGTCCCAAAGCATCCAAAACCGCCTTGTTTTTATCGGAAAGAGGGGTTTTGTGCTGTGTCAGGGTTCCGTCAAGATCAAATGCAACTAATTTTATCATGGTTTCCTCCAAAGTTTATCTCTGTGCCTTGTGTTTTCAAGCATCAGTGTGCCGTCGGCTTATCGGTTAGATGCCTGACCCATGTAATTATACCATAACTTGGAACAAAAGTAAATAGGAGCGCGAAAAAAAGTGAAATATCTC
>JAGANE010000132.1 GCA_017624395.1 Clostridia bacterium | reverse complement strand
CGGCGTATCTTGTTCCCAAGCAGCTTTTTATGTTCCCGATGAAGCTTTGCGATTTTCTCAACGAGCATCGTGTCAATACGGTTTGCTGGGTGGTCTCGGCATTGACGATGATTTCTTCCTTGGGCGTGTTGGAAAAAAATCCACCGCGATACTTGACCACCGTGGCGTTTGGAAGTGAGGTTTTTCCAATTCGTCAATACGAGCTTTGGAGAAAGGCTTTGCCCAAGGCAACCTTTTTCAATCTTTACGGCCCCACCGAGGCAACGGGAATGTCCTGTTATTGGCGGGCAGACCGTGAGCTTGGTCAGGGCGAGCCGATCCCCGTGGGGCGTCCCTTCCGAAATACCGATCTGATGCTGATCACCGAGGACGGTAGACGCGCGGGGGATGGCGAGACGGGAGAAATCTACCTGCGCGGCACGTGTGTCACGCTTGGATATTTTAACAATGCAGAAAAAACTGCCGAGGCTTTCGTGCAAAATCCTTTGCAGCAAAATTATCCCGAAACCGTGTACCGCACGGGGGATCTTGCCTATTACAACAAGCATGGCGAATTGGTGTTTGTCTCGCGCAAGGATGCACAGATCAAGCATATGGGACACCGCATTGAGCTTGGTGAGATCGAGGCGGCGGCAGGGGTATGCGATGGTATTTTGCGCGCCTGCTGTGTATATGACAGTGAAAACAAACGCATCATACTGTATTATACCGGGAATAAAACGGGGGAGGAGCTGACCGCCTTTTTGCGCGCTTATCTTCCGCGTTATATGTTGCCTGCACTTTGCGAGCGTTTGGAGGTCATGCCCTTGACACCCAATGGAAAGCTTGACCGCAAGGGCTTGGCGGCACGAGCCATGAATATAGAAAAATAAGAGAGAAGAACGGCAATTTTTATGCTTATTGAAAAAATTCCTCAAAAAACAGTTTTACAGTTTCAAGCTCTCAAGGAGTTTGGCTTGGAGCGCCTTGCCACGTATTATCAAGGCTGTCATTTTGACATTTGTGAGTATTCCCTTGGGATCAAGCTGATGTGTGAATATCTTTACCATTATGCCTTTGCAGAGGTGTCGGGGTGCCTTGTTTGCCGTGATGAATACGAGGGCATCGTTTATTTTGATTATCCGGTGGCAGGGGAGAGCGGTGATGTAAAAGCCGCGCTTTGTGCCATTGAGGATTATTGTCTGGAGCAGGATATTCCTTTGCGTTTTACTACGCTTCCACCGTCGGTGCTGGGAGAGCTGACCGCTCGCTATGACGGTGTTCATCTGCGCAAGACCTATGAGTGCCGCGATTACTGTTATCGCATTGACGATGTTTTGCGCTTTGAGGGTAAAAAATACGCAGGACAGCGCAATCATATCCGCCGCTTTGCCCGTCTATATCCAAATGCACGCTTTCGCAGAATGACCAAAAGCGATCTGCCACGATTGGAGCATTTTGCCGACCGTTTTGACGCTGCCTTTCAAAAGAAGGGGATTGACGCCCTGCATGAGCGCGAGGAGGCTTTTTCGATCCTGCGTATGGATCGGGAGGATCTGTTCCGTGTTGGTTGCATGGAGCTTGACGGTGAGATCATTGGTGTGGCGTTGGGAGAAAAATGCGGAGATACCTTGGTGGAGCATATCGAAAAGGCATTGTCATCGGAATACGAGGGCGTGTACCCTGCACTGTTTCAGGCATTTGTGGCAGAGTTTGGCGGCGATTGCAGATACGTTAACCGCGAGGACGATGCCGCTGACCGAGGATTGCGCAATTCCAAGCTGCAATATCATCCCTCGCATATTTCGCAAAAGTATGATATGGACGTCTTAAATCTTTTGTCCTTTATTGACGAGATTCCAACGATCACCACCGAGCGTCTTACCTTAAACGCGATCACCGAGAGTGATGCCGAATCCTACGGGGCGCTTTGTCTTGATGACAAGCATAACCGCTATTGGGGATACGACTACCGCACCGACGTTGGCGATGCGCCTGCGGACGGTAGATATTTTGTTCAAACCGTTGCCGAGGATTTTGCCGCACGTCGCAATCTTTCTTTGGCAATCCGTGTGGGAGAATGCTTTGTTGGTGAGGTCGTGCTTTACCGATTGGACAATCGCGGCACTGCGGAGCTTGGTGTGCGGATTTTGCCTGCTTATCTGCGTCGCGGATATGCCAAGGAGGCATTTGCGGCAATGGCGGATTGGGCGCTTTATACGCTGGGTGCTGAGCACGTGGTGGCAAGATGCTTCCGTGAAAATACCGCTTCGGAGCAATTGCTTTCCTCGCTGATGAAAAGGACACATGAGGACGATAGGATGCTGTATTTTGAAAAAACGGTATAAAATTTGTCGGCTTTTTCCAAAAGTCGGCAGAAGTCATTGACAAGAACAAAAAATTGTGATATAATAATTGGAAAGTTAGCAAGGTTTTTGAGAGGTAGATCATGAAAAGAGAACTGATTAAAAGTATATATGCCGACCAGGCGGCTTACTCCGAGCGTGAGATCACGGTTGGCGGTTGGGCAAGAAGCATTCGCGATAGCAAGGCATTTGGATTTATTGATCTTTACGACGGTAGCTGCTTTAAGACCATGCAGGTGGTATTTGAGCGCGAAAAGATTGCAAACTACGATGAGATCGCAAAGCTGAACGTCGGCTCTGCCGTTGTGGTGCGCGGCGTCGTGGTCTTGACACCCGAAATGAAGCAGCCCTTTGAAATGAAGGCAATCGAGATCACGGTGGAGGGAGCCTCTACTCCCGATTATCCTTTGCAAAAAAAGCGCCATACGGTAGAATATCTGCGCGAGCAGGCATATCTGCGTCCGAGAACCAATCTGTTTTCGGCTGTTTTCCGTGTCCGCAGTGAGGTCGCTTATGCCATTCACTCCTTTTTCCATGACCGCGGCTTTGTTTACGTTCATACACCGCTGATCACGGGATCGGATTGCGAGGGTGCGGGAGAAATGTTCCGCGTAACCACCTTGGATCTCAACAATCCTCCGCGCCTTGAGGACGGCAGCATTGATTGGTCGCAGGATTTCTTTGGTAAAAGCACCAATCTGACGGTTTCGGGACAGCTTGAGGGCGAGACCTACGCAATGGCATTTGGCAATATCTATACCTTTGGTCCTACCTTCCGTGCTGAAAACTCCAATACCGCACGTCATGCGGCAGAGTTCTGGATGATCGAGCCCGAGATCGCGTTTGCCGATCTCAACGACAATATGCAGCTCGCATGGGATATGATCCAATACATTATCCACCACGTGCTGAAAAACTGTGCGCAGGAGCTGGAGTTCTTCAACAATTTTGTAGACAAAACACTTTTGGAGCGTTTGAATACCCTTGCAAACAGCAGCTACGAAAAGGTGACCTATACCGAGGCGATCGAGCTGCTCCAAAAGAGCGGGGCAGAGTTCAAGTATCCCGTGGAATGGGGATGCGACCTGCAAACCGAGCATGAAAGATACCTCACCGAGCAGATTTACGGCAAGCCCGTATTTGTCATTGATTATCCGAAGGAGATCAAATCCTTCTATATGCGTCTCAACGATGACGGCAAAACGGTTGCGGCAATGGATATGCTGGTGCCGGGTGTCGGTGAGATCATCGGCGGCTCGCAAAGAGAGGAGCGCATTGACGTTCTGTTGGAGCGCATGAAGGAATGCAACCTCAACGAGGAGGACTATTGGTGGTACGTCAATCTCCGCAAGTACGGCGGCACCAAGCACGCAGGCTACGGTCTGGGCTTTGAGCGCATTATCATGTACCTGACGGGCGTATCGAACATCCGCGACGTCATTCCTTAT
>JAGANE010000131.1 GCA_017624395.1 Clostridia bacterium | reverse complement strand
GAAGGAGGCGCAAGAGAAAAGCTTACAAAAGAGAACGCCGTAAGGGGGATTTCGCTCTCTGCGGAGAGCGAGGAGGCTTCCGCAGCCTCCACCGCGCAAGCTTTTGAAAAAGCTTGACCAAAACTTTTCATCAAAATGACAGTTCGTTAGAAACTAAAAATTCCTGAGCAGCTTTTCTCTTGCAGGAAAGAGGCGCAAGAGAAAAGCTTACAAAAGAGAACGCCGTAAGGGAAATTTCGCTCTCTGCGGAGAGCGAGGAGGCTTTCGCAGGCTCCACCGCGCAAGCTTTTGAAAAAGCTTGACCAAAACTTTTCCTCAAAAGAATCAGGGCGCGCCCATTCGGGTGCGCCCTGATCGTTTTTTACTTGCGTTATTTACTTGATTTGGACAGCATGACCTTATCGTCCGAAAACTGACTTCCGCTTGCCGCCTCAAATAGTCCGAGGAGCTGCTCAATGGTCAGCTTTTTCTTCTCCTCACCCGAAACGTCAACCGCCACACGTCCCTCATGCATCATGATCAGTCGGTTTCCGTATGCAATGGCATCGTGCATATTGTGCGTGATCATCAGCGTGGTCAATCGGTTCTCCCGCACCAGCTGATCGGTGATCTGTAGCACCTTTGACGCAGTTTTGGGATCCAATGCCGCCGTATGCTCGTCCAGCAAAAGGATCTTGGGCTTTTTTAAGGTTGCCATCAAAAGCGTGACCGCCTGCCGCTGACCGCCCGAAAGCAAGCCCACCTTGGCAGAAAGCCGATTCTCCAAGCCGAGATCCAATTGCGCCAAGAGTGTCTTGTAGCTCTCACGCTCCTTGCGTGTACAGCCCCAACGCAGGCGACGCTTGATACCTCGCCGTGCGGCGATTGAAAGGTTTTCGGCAATCTCCATATCGGGTGCCGTTCCCTTCATCGGGTCCTGAAAAACTCTGCCTAAGAATTTTGCGCGCTTATGCTCGGGCATTCCCGTCACATCCACGCCATCGATCTCAACCGTTCCAAAATCGGGCTTCCAAACTCCCGCAATCGCGTTGAGCAGGGTGCTTTTTCCCGCGCCGTTTCCGCCGATCACAGTGACAAAATCACCGTCGGCAATATGCAGATCAAAGCCGCTGAGCGCCGTTTTGGCATTTACGGTACCGGGGTTAAAGGTCTTTTGCAGATTTGTGATCTTAAGCATCTCGGTCACCTCCCTCATTCCCTGCCGCGGTCATTGCCGCATGCAGATCCTTTTGCCTTGTAAAGCAGGTGCTTTTGATGTACGGCACTGCCAAAAAGACAATGACGATGATGGCAGAGAGCATTTTGAGATAGTTGGTATTCAAGCCCAACACAATGACAAAGTTATAAATGATGTAATATACGATTCCGCCGCCGACAACGCCTGTAAGGCTGACAACAAAGTTGGACTTGATCTTGGTAGAGACCGACAGTCCGATAAAGATTGCCGCAAGGCCGATGACGATCGCGCCTCTGCCATCGTTGATATTGGCAGAGCCCTTATACTGCGCCAACATGGCACCCGCAAGCGCCACAATGCCGTTTGCAATGGCAAGACCAATGACCTTGTTGACCTTGACGTTGACACCCTGCGCACGGCTCATGTCGGGATTATCTCCCGTGGATTTGAGTGTCAGACCGATCTCGGTATAAAAGAACAGCCACAACAGCACGATCACGGCGACAACCAGAACGCCCATCGTCACAATTGCCATGGGGTTGTTACTCATTTGCAGCAGAACAGGGTTGGTGCGCTGATCGATCGCCACCAAGGAGCGTCCGCCCAAAATGGCAAGGTTGACCGAGTAGAGCATCAGCTGGGTCAGGATACCCGCAAGGATCGAGGGGATCCCCAACGCGGTGTGCAAAAATCCCGTAACGACTCCTGCCAAGGCACCTGCCAAAAACGCCACGATGACGCTGACCCATGCCGGAATACCTGCGCCGATCAGCATTGCACAAACGCAGGCACCCGTGCAGATCGAGCCGTCCACGGTCAGATCCGCAATGTCCAAAATTTTATAGGAAATGTAGACGCCAATTGCCATCAGGCCCCAGATAAGTCCCTCGGCAACGGCACCGGGAAGTGCATTCAAAAAAGACATGATATTTGTTTTTCCTTAAACAATCAATTTTCGGGAACCGTAATCCCAAGCTTGGAGCAAAGCTCCTTGTTATAAACCACCGCAGGCGTCAGCTTCTTGATCTCAAGCTCTGCAACCGTCTTGGTGCCAAGCAGGATCTCTGCCGCCATTCTGCCCGTCTCTTTGCCAAGCTCATAATAATCAATGGCAAGGCTTGCATAGCAAATAGCGCTGGAGTAGCTGGTGAACACGGGGATCTTCTTTTCCTCGCAAATGGTACCAACAATCGCGTCGTTTTGCGCTACGGTGTTGTCCGAAGGAACGTAGATCGCCTTATAGGTATCTGCCGCAGCATTGACGACAGCCTGCAGCTCGGTGGTCTCGGAGAAGGTAACCGCCTCGGCAACGATACCTGCCGCGTCAAAAAGTGCCTTAACGGCATTGTACTGTACGACCGAGTTGGATTCATTGGTGCAGTAAAGCACGCCGACCTTGTCACCTGCAACGAGTCCGAGCGTATCGATCATCATTTGTGCCTGATCGGCAAAGGGAACGGCATCCGAGGTGCCCGATACGTTTGCGGGAATGTTGCCCTTAAAGGTATCAACGTAATCAGTGACCGAGGTGCCCAAAACGGGAATGGTGGTGGTTGCGGTTGCCGCTGCGGAGAGCGCGGGCGTTGCATTTGCCATGATCAAATCCACATTTTTTGCCGTAAAGGTATTGATAACGGTGGTGCAAAGCGTTGCCTCGCCTGCAACCTGCATATCAATGGTGACGGTCTTGCCCGCCTTTTCCATTGCCTCGTTCAAGGCATCGATAAAGCCCTGCGTTGCCTGATCGAGAGAATCGTGCTTCATCAATTGGCAAATACCGACGGTATAATCGGTCTTGTCCTTACAGGAAGCCAGAGAAAGGGATGCGCCAATGCACAGCAAAAGCGCCAGCGAAAGAGAAAGAATACGTTTCATAGAGATGTTCTCCTTTGAAAAAATTTATAATCCGCACGGAATCCCGTGAAAATTATCACAAAAACAAAAAATCCCCGCTCTTTCCACGAACGGAAAGATACAGGGACGGCTGTTTTGCCGTGTTACCACTCTGCTTTACCCTTTTTTCACAAAAAGAGCCTTACGGGGTGCAAACACACCCTTGCGAGATAACGGTCGCCACCGGTTAAGCCTACGCAACCAAGAAGGTCTTCAGCCCACAGCTTGCGGAAGGAATTCCCCGTTTCTGTGCTCCTGCCTCGCACCCAACGGCAGGTCTCTGAAAGCACATCCTTACGGATACTGATTTCCGCTCAAACGCTTATTGTATTTTATTTTATCAAATCTTTTGGCGTTTGTCAATAGATTTTTTGAAAAAAAATGAAAATTCTGTGTTGAAAATCAAAAAGCGGGGCTAAACCATACTTCGGCAAGCCCCACTTCCCTTTGATGACGTCAATCGTATTTCCAGCGCCTCTCGGTGTAATTGATAAACCCTGCAAGCTTAAAATCCTCGGGATTATGTCGAATGATGTAATCGATATAAGAATCGATCAGCTCCGCCGTAAAAAGGTATCCCTCGGGAGTCATATGACCGTGGAGAAAGTATTTCTGCTTGAATTTGGCATCGTAAACGGGACCGTACTTGAACAGATCAATGACATATGCGTTATCAAAATGCTCCGCAAGATCGTACAGTACCTTGATCATGCCCTGTGTTTTTTCGATCCGCGACGGCTTGTCCTCATTGGGAAAGGTGACAAAAAAGAATTTTGCATCGGGGCTGATCTCCTTGTATCGACTGACAATGGCTGCATAATAGCCTGTAAAGGTGGGCTTGTTGTTGCGGTAATCGTTGGGATCAACGTCCTCGATACCGCCGATCTCCATACCGCGATTATAAATATCGTTGACACCCAGCGCGATCACGTACGCCTGTACCGCCTTTTTCTCGTCCCAATAGCCCATCTTCTCGGCAAAGCTCTCTATATATTCCTCTGCCGTCATGCCGCCGCGCGAGAAGCTATAGCCCGTAAGACCGTTCTTGCGTGCGATGTGCTGCCCCCAGGAATATTGGAACATATCAAAATAGCTATAGGTTCCCTTGTTGTCGGGGATCTGAAACTCGCCCGAGGAAAGGCTGTCTCCCACAAATGCAATGGAGCGGAAGATCGACGTGCGGCTGTAGGCACCTACAAGCTGATCCAAGGGCTTTTCGTTTTCACGGTATAAATATTGATTCCAATCCATGTTAACTTCCTTCTTTCGCCTTAATTGACGCTTGGCGTCCTCTATCATTATACCACGCCACCTACCAAAATGCAATAACGAAACGAGAGAAACAGAAAGAAAAAACCAACGGCACTGTCTTCTTATGAAAAGTTTTGGTCAAGCTTTTTCAAAAGCTTGCGGGTGGAGGGCGCGTAGCCCTCCTCGCTCTCCGCAGGGAGCGAACTCCCCCTTACGGCGTTCTCTTTTGCAAG
>JAGANE010000130.1 GCA_017624395.1 Clostridia bacterium | reverse complement strand
GGTGATGTGACTCGAACAAAACTTCGGCTACGCCTCGTAGACCTGATGCAACATTGCGCAAAGGGCAAATTACGAATCCTTTGCCAAAGGCAAAGATTCGTCAAAAAAAGCCCATCATACGATGAGCTTTTCTTGGAGCTGGTGATGTGACTCGAACACACGACCTGCTGATTACGAATCAGCTGCACTACCGACTGTGCTACACCAGCATATGAGAATTTGTTTCACAACGTATCTATTATATCCGAAAAAAGCGATTTTGTCAATATGATTTTTAAAAAAACTTCTTTTTTTCACCAAAACTTTTTCAAAGCACTTTCGGGTTTGAAAATATTTGTTCGTTTTTGTTCGTTTTTCTTGATTTTGCAATAAAAATATGATAGAATATAAAAAAGACGATCCAAAGGAGATGATCGAACCGTGAATTTATGTGATATCAAAACCGTACGCCAGATCATGGCAATGTTCCACCTGACCTTTCACAAGGAGTTTGGGCAAAATTTTCTCACTGACCGACTTGTGGTGGAGGATATTGCCGACGAATGCTGTGAGGACGACCAAAGCACGATCCTTGAGATCGGCCCCGGCATCGGAACGCTGACCTACGAGCTGGCACTCCGCCGCCGTCAGGTGGTATCGCTGGAGATCGACCGCGGTCTGATCCCCGTTCTTCAATATACGTTGGGTGAATTTGACAACGTGCGCGTGATCAACGAGGACGTGATGAAGACCGATCTTGACGCGCTCCTTGCTCCTTATTTTGCCGAGGGCCCCGTTTCGGTCTGCGCCAATCTACCGTATTATATCACTACGCCCATTTTGATGAAGCTTTTGGAAAGCCGCCTGCCGTTTGATTATATCACGATCATGATCCAAGCCGAGGTGGCAGACCGTCTTTGTGCCAAGGCAGGAAGCAAGGATTACGGTGCCATCACGGCGGTGCTTGCCTATTACGGAGAGGCAGAAAAGCTGTTTACCGTGCCCGCCGACCGTTTTGTTCCCGCACCCAAGGTCAATTCCTCGGTCATTCGCATCAAACTCCATAAGCAAAAGCCCTACGTCCCGCGCGACGAGGTAACCCTCTTTCGTACCATCAAGGCGGCATTCGGTCAACGCAGAAAGACCTTGGTCAACGCGCTTGGCGCAGGCTTTTCCGAGCTTTCCCGCGAGCAGATCACCGAAGCCGTTCTTTCCTGCGGACACGATGCCAATATCCGCGGTGAAAAGTTGGATATTGCAGAATTTACCGCGCTTTCCGATGCGCTCCTTGAAAAGCTTGCGGAGGAACGGGGAGAGATGCCATGCTGATTATTGACCGTCACCAACAAATTTTGGAAATATTAAAGCGCGAGCGCAGTGCGGGCGTGACAAGGCTTGCGCGCGAGCTGTTTGCGAGTGAGCCGACCATTCGGCGCGATCTTGCATATCTTGAGGAGCAGGGATACCTCAAGCGCGTTTATGGCGGTGCCGTGATCGGCGGTGCGCCCGACCGTGAGATCCCTTACAACGTCCGTGCCGAGGAGCAGGGAGATGCCAAGACGATCATTGCGCGCAAGGCGGCAAAATATCTGCACAAGGGTGCCGTGATCTTTCTTGACGGCTCGTCTACCGCCGCGCACATGGTGGAGCCGCTCAAGGAGCTTGAGGATATTCTGGTGGTCACCAGCGGTGCCAAGACCGCGCTGGCTTTGGCGGAAAACGGGATCCGCGTCATTTCCACGGGTGGGCAGATGATCACACGCTCGTTTACCTACGTTGGCAGTCACGCCGAGGCTTGTATTCGCAGTATGCGTGCCGATCTGGTCTTTTTCTCCTGCCGCGGGCTTTCGGACGATGGGGAAATGACCGATATTTCGATAGAGGAGATCAATCTCCGCCGTACCATGCTGGAGCGCGCGCATACCAAGATCCTGCTTTGTGACAGCAGTAAATTCGGCAAGCAATATATGTAGTCGCTGGGCTACCGCGATGAGATCGACGACGTGATCAGCGAGACGATCGACGAAAGCTGCTAAAGGCTTTTGAGTGCTATACGCTCCCCGTCTTGAACAGATCAAGGCGTGGGAGCGTTTGTGCTTTTGTTTTTGTATCGCAACCTGCGGTTGAGAAAGAGTTGCTTTTGCGGTGATTGACTTTTTGGGGAAATATGGTACAATAAGGGTGTAGGAACAGTATGACGAAGAACGAAAGAGAGGAAGATTCCATGACCATTGGGGAAAAGATCAAGCAGCTCCGACAAAAAAACAATATTACGCAGGAAAAGCTTGCAGAGTATTTAAATATCACCTATCAATCGATCTCCAAATGGGAAAATAACAACGCACTTCCCGATATTTCGCTTGTCGTACCGCTTGCCAATTTTTTTGGTGTCAGCATTGACGAGCTGTTCGACCGAGATGCAGAGATCCAGTCGGCGGAGATTGCGGAATATGATGAAAAAGCTTTACGTCTTGCCAATCAAGGGTTTATTGCTGAAAGGATTGCTCTTTGGAGGGAGGCTGTTCAAAAATATCCGCGGAATTTTCACTGCTTAAGATCCTTGGCAAATGCACTTTTTGGCACGATGTATTCGGCTGGATTTGAAAAAGAACAGGAGCGGAATGCAAAGGAACTGATAGCAATCTGTGAGCGCATCTTAAAGGATTGCACCGAAAACAATATTCGCAACAGTGCGATACAGCTGTTGGTCTACACCTATTCCAACAGATGCCTTTCCATCAAGGATGAGAAAAAAGCCGTTGAATATGCCAATATGGCAGGCAATCTTTACACCTGTCGGAATGTCTTGCTGGGGCAGGCATATTACACCGAAGAGGGTGAGAAGAAAGCGCTCGCTCAACAGCATCAAAACAATTTGGCTTTTATGGATATGCTGTCACGAAATGTTTACCTTGGGGATTACGCTTCTCCCGAGGAGGTGATTTTTGCCTGCGAAACAGCGATCAAATTATGGACAACACTGATCTATGATGGAAATTTTTTGTTTTACCACTGTCGTATGCGGGAAATTTACTGTCGTCTTGCAAAAAATCATGCCAAGCTCTATCACCGCAACGAAACCTTGGAAAGCTTGAAAAATGCGTTGGAGCACGCACAAAAAAACGACGGACTCCCCGTGGGAGAGCAACCTTTTACATCCGCCTTTGTCTCCCTTGCCACCTCCGACAAATCCAAAAGCAGCAAAAATTACAAGGAATCGGAAACCGAATTGGTCTTTCAGGAGCTGAAAAGCAACGTTTTTGATTTTCTCCGCGACGATACTGAATTTTTGGAATTATCAAAATAAATAACACTTTCAAATAAGGCGTCCAATCTCCTTTTTACGCACCTGTCCACTGTTTGCGTCATATTCTTTCTATAGGGGTTATCAAAATCAATAGCCCCTCCGATCAAAGCCGATCGGCAGAAAAAAGAACAAAGGAGATTCTTATGGCGCAATTTACCAATCAGGCGCAATTGTCATATAACGGTTCGGTGATCAATTCCAACGTTGCGGTGGGTGAGATCCTTGAGGTGCTGTCGGCTGCAAAAACGGCAGTGCTGGGGGATTACACGCGCGGTGACGATGTGACCTACGTCATCAGTGCGGTCAATGCGGGTGCTACGCCCATTACGGGGCTGACCGTAACCGACAATCTTGGTGCCTACACCTTTGACACGCAAACCCTTTATCCCTTGACCTACGTGGATGGCTCGGTACACCTGTATATCAACGGTGTTCTTGCTCCTGCTCCCACAGTGGAGGCGGGACCGCCCTTGGTGTTCAGCGGCATCAACCTGCCTGCCAACAGCAATCTGTTGCTTGTTTACGAGGTGGACGTCAACCGATTTGCACCCTTGGACGTTGGTGCAAGCATTGTCAATACGGCAACACTTTCGGCTCCCTCGTTGCTTGCTCCCGTCACGGTGAGCGAGACCGTGGTGCCCGAAACGGCTCCCGAATTGACGATCACCAAGAGCATTGAGCCTGTTCCCGTGACCGAAAACGGTACGTTGACCTATCGCTTTATCATTCAAAACTTTGGAAACACCGCCGCCGTTGCCACCGACAACGTGACACTGACCGATGCCTTTGATCCCATTCTTTCGGGATTGACGGTCACGCTTGACGGTACGGTTCTTTCCGAAGGAACCGACTACACCTACAACGAGACCACAGGGGAATTTGCCACGGTACAAAGCCGCATCACGGTACCTGCCGCAACCTACGAGCAGGATGCCGAAACGGGTGCGTGGATCATTACCCCCGGTGTCAGTACGCTGGTGATTACGGGAAGTATCTGAAAAAAGCTTTTTGAAAAGCAAAATAGCCTCTTTTGTGGGGGCGATTTTTGTGGGGAACGGTGTTTTTTGGTGGGGGCGATTTTTGTGGGGGGGGGGGGGGG
>JAGANE010000129.1 GCA_017624395.1 Clostridia bacterium | reverse complement strand
CACTTCATTTCCACAATCACACCACGGCTTCTGCGATCTCGGCGAATTCTTTTTTCCAGTTCCCAAAACTTCTATTCATAGCCCGCATCTTTCAGCCCCGATTCTACGATGAAATCGGCGGTCTCTCGGACGAGCATTTCGTCAATTTTATCACCAAAGGTGTTCCATGTGTTCCAGCCCATAGGGGGTGTTTTACGCAACATGAAAATTTCTCCTGTCCTAACAGTATTTTTAATATAGGATTATCTTCTTATAAATTATCTTTTTCGCTCGTTTTATTGACTATTATCATAAAACAGTGCATTTTTTATGAACTTTTCTTAAATATTAAATCAAAAAACTTGTTTTTTCACTATAAAACGTGTATAATAAAAACAATCTACTTTTGGGAGCGGCTTATGAGATACGAACTTAGAACAACAATCTTACCAACGCATTTCCAAATCGGTTACTTTGCGCTGAACAAGGGAATTGAAATCGGGAAGATCGATCAGCTCCACCATTACCCCATCTCCTCGCTTCACTATCATCATTGCATTGAGCTTGGCATCTGCATGTCGGGCTCGGGAGAGACACATATTGAAAACAGAATTTACCGTTTTCGAGCCGGAGATATTCAGTACATTCCGCCCGATACCCCTCACATATCCAGTGCCGATGAGGGAGAAAAATGTGAATGGCTCTGGATCTTTGCCGATCCAAAAAATCTCTTGACAAGCACGCAAGGAACTATACTAACGGAGATATTGGAAAGTCTCCACACAGGCTTCAGCGGTGTTTTTTCCCCGCACGAGCATCCGAGACTTGCAGAATTGATCCTCTCCTTATCCGAACGGTCGGAAAAGGATCGGTTTACATTGCTTGACAATCTGCTGACCACGGGGCAAATCTTAATCGAAGCCACGCGCATTGGAAACATTGATAAAGGGCAGATAAAGCTCCCTGTTTCCAAGCAGATCAAGCCTGCCCTAACTTATATCCGTGAAAACTACCATGATCCTCAACTGATCACCGAGTCTTTGATCGCGGCGCATTGCGGAATATCGGTTTCACGGTTTCGAAATTTGTTTAAAAAAGATATTGGCATGACACTTCCGCAATACATCAACCATACGCGACTGTCAGCCGCCATTCATCTGTTGGAAACAACCAATAAAAGCATTGCGGAAATCGCTACCGAGTCCGGCTTTTTTGAGGTTGCGTATTTCAACAGGGTTTTTCGCAAATACTTTGGAATGTCCCCAAAGGAGATGCGAAAGAAAAGACAACACAAATATTAAGGAAAGCAGGCTATGCGCACACACGCATAGCCTGCTTTCGCTTTCAATTGAAAACGAAGTAGAACTTGTTGCCTGTTGCCTCATTTACGTTATCGGTAAGATATTGTTCGTTCCCGAAGCCGTAGGAAACCCAAATCTGATTCCCGTCGTCGGTAACCCGAACCTCGCCCAAGCGGTAACCGTTTGTCGCGGTGCCATCAAAATCATAGCGACCGTAAAAAACGTTGTCGGTCAAGGTGGGCATACTGTCTTTTCCAAAGCTGGTTCTGATCTGCAAGAACTGATCTCTGACACCGATCATCGTGTTGCCCGAGATCACAAAGTTTTCTGCCTTGTTACAGGGGGCAGTCCATTGGCTCTTGATATGAGCTGAAAAGCCTCTATCCCAAATGCCTCTGGTCTCACAAAAGCCCTTGCCGGCGTTCCACATGATGTTATCGGAAATTGTGAAATTAACCATTTTGGAAACGTCACTTTGTTCCATATCCGTCAGGAAATACTCGATGGAATAGTTGCAGTTTTCAATGACGTTGTCGGTAAAGGAAACGTTCTTCTGGCTCCAATCCTCTGAACTGTTGCCAACCGTTTTCTGAACGGTGATACCTGCATCAAACACCTGATAGATGTAATTGTTTCTTGCAATAAAGCCGTCGCAGGTGCCATAAACCTCAATCGCGTTGCCATAGCGAGTATCCCGAACCGTGGTATTTTCCTTGTTTGAGATCACACTGTTTGCGATCCTGTTTTGAATAGAGCCGCCGATCCAATAAAACTCACAGTTTTGCACGGTAAGATCATCCAGCACCAACGAGCTTCCGGGTTGCCCGTCTGCTGCAATGGCGTGACCGCCCTCGTACTTAAAGCAGATGTTGTCAACGGTTACGTTGTCGGTGTGATGAATCTTTACCAAGTCGGTTCTGCGCGCAAACTCAATGGATTGAAAACGGAGCGCGGGGTTGGTTTCACTGTAAAGATACAGATAGCGCGTAGCACCGCTACCGTCTGCAAAATCCTTATCATGGAAGAAATCAAGGTCATTTTTCAAATCATCCCACGAGTCAAACGTATAGGTCTGTGCGGGAGCATTGGTAAAATCGGTCAGCTTATAGTCGGACCACTTCTCTTGCTTTACATAGAGCTGAATGATCTTTTTGCCATAGTTCTCGCCGTCGTTGAAAATAATGTTTCCAACGTCCGACCAATTGTTTGAACCCTCGTAGCGCCAAATATTGTTGCCCATGTCAATCCACTTGGATGCATTGGCAGAGCCACCGCCGTTTTCGGGCGAGCCCATGATCACGGGCTTTGCACCCGTGCCGTATGCGGTAATGGTAAGATTAGGGATTGCAACCAGCTGCTCCCCTCTCCACGTGTCGCCGCGCTTGAAGCAAACAGTTGCACTATATGAAGAGGAAAGGGTATCTAAAACCGCATTCACCTTTGCAATGGTCTTGAAAGGAGTACTCTCGGAAGTCCCGTTATTGCTGTCACTTCCGCTATTGGAAACGTAATAAACCTTTTTGTAATTTCCCGTAGCAGGGGTCAGATTGCCCGTATTCTTGATCTCGTTGATACGAGAATCGGTGGTAGCTCGCAGGGCGGCAATGTCTGCCGCCGTTGCGATGCTACCGTCAAAGGATACGGGCTCTGTCAGTTTTTTGATGCTGCAGCTGTTGCGTATGCTGCCAAAGCCTTTGCAAGCGTAATCATGTTTGCATCGGACTCATTTTCTACTACTGTTTTTGCCCACTCGCAAGCACTGATGGTGATAACCAGCGCACCTTCGTTGATGGAAACAACAATCTCATCAGCCAGCTGGTCTGCCGCAATATCCGAAATGGTGAGGCAGAGCAAGCCGTCGTTTGCTTCGGTCAATACAGCAGCCTTGTTATTCACGGTAACGGTCAAATCTGCATCGGTTGCATTCTTAAAGTACAGCTTCAATGCGGTATTGGACTCCAACACAAGAGATGCGGAGAGATCGGAAATAATCGTGGTATCTGTTCCGGTAATCGTCGGAAGGCCGATGTCATTTCCTTCCACATCCTTCATATCAAAATCAAAATTGGTAAGATCCGCTGCCGGATTCTCAGTGTTATAATCGAACAGATTTTGTGCAGCTGCGCCGTAGTTGAGCATTGCGGTCATCAGATCCTTCCAATCTTCGTCCTCTTTCAGTGCCTCGGCATAGCTCTTGACCGAGAGATTGGAATATGTTGCAATCACAGCTTCGCCGTCCTTCAAGGTGACGGTAAAGGTGTCGGTCATTTCCTTGGCGTTTACGGGAATGGTGCAAGCATAGTAGCCACCATCGGTGTTCCAAATATCGGCAAGGGTAGTTTCAACAACGGGCTCGCTTGCCTTATCGGTTACAACGAGGGTTTCCGTACCTCTGATATAATCGTTTGCATCAACTTTTACGTTGAAGCCAATGACACCGTCAAGGGAAAGGTTGGCAGAAAGCTTGTAAATATCATTCTCGTCCTGTCCATCCAATACAGAATAATATTTTTTTGCCTGTTCGCCTACGGTACAATTTGTAATCGTCAATTTGTCAATTCTGATAATAGCATATCCGTCAGAATTAGCCCAAACGGGTGCAAATCCTACTGCTCCTTCAAAAGCATGGTGGCTGTAGCCACTTGTAGTATTTTTAGAAAAAGTCTTAAACGTTCCGGCAGAGCCACTGAAAGAAACAGCCGTGGTTTCATCATCCGGATAGACATCAAATACTACCTGTTTATCAAAAGCCCAATGCCCCTCTGAATCTGTAACAGCTTTCCATTGATCAGTATTCGACTGGCTTCCGTCATCATTCGCAATTCGCGGTGAGCTACCACCGTTTCCTCTGTCACTGCCATTAACGGTTCCAAGACCACTTCTCGTTACATCAGTAACACGGCATCTTCTGGCATCACGGTACACAGCCATGGTTGCCGTACTCCAAACACCATCATTATCCGCAACAATACCGTATGCTAAACCATTGTAATATTCTTTCAAAGACGATTTCGTATTATGCCCCTCGGTATCAATTGCCGTTACTTCTGCATGAATACTTGATCCTTCAGTAACAACAACTTCAGGGAACCACAGCATATCGCCGTGTCTGTATTTGATCTCAATAGAGTCGTCTTCAAAAACTCTTGCGTAACTCTCTGT
>JAGANE010000128.1 GCA_017624395.1 Clostridia bacterium | reverse complement strand
CCTTCCTTGGTGTTCTCAACAGCACCTCTGAGGCTCTTTGCGATCAGCTCGATCGCCTTGAGATGGAACATATCGGTCATCTCCCAAGCGCCCTTGGTAATGTAGCCCTCAATAGCGTGCGTCAGCGCATCCATACCCGTAGCGGCAGTCAGCCCCTTAGGCATGGTGGACATCATATCGGCATCGATGATGGCAACTACGGGAATGTCGTGTACGTCCACGCAAACGAACTTACGCTTCTTTTCCACGTCGGTGATGACGTAGTTGATGGTAACCTCTGCCGCCGTGCCCGCAGTGGTGGGAATGGCAATGATCGGCACCGAGGGGTTCTTGGTGGGAGCTACGCCCTCAAGGCTTCTTACATCCGAGAACTCGGGGTTTGCGATGATGATACCGATTGCCTTGCAGGTATCCATTGAGGAGCCGCCGCCAATGGCGATGAGGTAATCCGCACCGCTCTTTTTGTAGGTCTCCACGCCGTTTTTCACGTTCTCAATGGTGGGGTTTGCCTTGATGTCGGAATAAACCTCATACGGCAGAGCCGCGCCGTCGAGGACATCCAACACCTTTTGCGCTACACCAAACTTGATCAGATCGGGGTCGGTGCAGACCAATGCCTTTTTCAGACCTCTGCCCTTGACCTCGCCCACGATCTCCTTGATCGAGCCTGCGCCGTGATACGACGTTTCATTTAAGATAATTCTTGCCATTTTTTCTATCTCCTTTTATATTTTATATATTTTTTTATTCTTCCAAGCCAATTGCCAAGGGTCTTGCCTCGGCGTAGAACACGTCCTTACAGCGTGCCGCGACCTCGCGCACATCATATTTGATCTGCCCCACGTAGGAGCGAAGATCGGCACTGACACCGTACGCCTCCAAGCCCAGCTTTTCGGCAACGTAAAGGGCGCGATAAAGATGATAGGACTGCGTGACGATCAGCACGCGCTTTCCCTCGTACAACGCCGATAAGCGTGCGATACTATCGTAGGTAGAAAGTCCAAGCGGATCGGTAAGGATCGCCTCTTGGGGAATTCCCGCCGCTTCTGCCGCCTCCTTCATGGGATCGACCTCATTGTAGGCATCGGATTGATGATCCCCGCTCATGATCAGCGTATCGCAAAGCCCCGCCTCATAAAGTGAAACGGCGGTTTTGACGCGGTCGGTCAGCATATGGCTCAAGCTACCGTCCTCATACACGCGACACCCCAAAACCAATATATAATCGAACGTCGTATCCATCTTGTGCAGCTGCTCCGCTGTGACAATGCGGTCACGCGTTTTGTGACACACGGCAGAGCTGATAACGATTGCAAAGCCCGACACCAACAATGCAATACAGAGCAAAAGGCTACACAATGGCAACAGCACGCGGCGGCTGAATATGCCAAGCAATTTTGCAGTCTTTTTCCACGGGATCCGCGCCAAGCGCATAACGATCCGCTTAATGGGAATCCGCCGAAAACGCTCACAAAGACCTAGTCTTGGGCGCGCTTGCTTTTCTTTCTGCTCCTGCGCTTGCTTTGCTTCTTTTTTCAATCGGTTACTCCTTTCATCGTTCTTTGGTATCAGTATAGCAAATCCTTTGAATTTTGACAGTATCAAACCAAGCCGCGAGGCAGCTCGGTGACGTTTTCCCCTTGATGCTTGTTATAGCCGTAATGAACCAGGCGAAAGCTTCCGTCATCCTCATACTCCACCACAGAAACAGAAGCATTGGCACAGCCATTGATTTTGACGGCATCCTCGGGCGCAAGTCCATGCCAAAGACAACCCAACATCCGCAAAGGCGTTGCATGTGTGAATATCGCAACTGTTTTTCCGCGATTTTCGGCAAGGACACGCTCGGTTGCTTGATAAACTCTTTGCGCAAGCTGCCTCACACTCTCGCCGCCCGTTGGATGCGCACGACCGAGATCGGTGAGCCAAATCTGATAATCCTGCTGATATTTTGCTCTGATGGCATCATACTCCATGCCCTCCCAAAGCCCTGCGTTGATCTCGCGAAATCCACGGTCTGGGATGATCAAAAGTCCCTTGCGCTCTGCGGTGTGCCGTGCCGTCTCCATGGCGCGGGAAAGATCACTTGCGTAAATTTTGTCTATATGACAGTCATCCAAAAAGCGCGCAGTATTCTCTGCTTGCAAATGTCCCAGCTCTGTCAGATCGGTCTCATGCTGACCGGTAAAACGTTTTTGCAGATTGCTGACACTCTGGCCGTGCCGAACCACGATCAACGTCGTCATTGATGCTTCCTCTCCTTTGATCTCAATAAAATCATTATACCATACTTGTCTTGGAAAGTAAAGAGCCATTTTGATTTTATTGTTTAGAATATTTGGAATTTTTACAAAAATTAAAGAAATGATATAGACTTTTCAGCCTTTTTCTGTTATACTTTATAGAGACACGCGAAAGGAGGGACCGCAGAATGAAAAAGCTTTGGAAGCATATTACCAATCGGATCACAGCCGACGGGATCATTCTTTTTTCGGCTTTTCTTTTACTGCTTCTTTTTTTCGTCTCGGAAATTCGCAATCTCCTCCATCCCTCCCCTTTTCGGTATGCCGTTCTGTTGCGCCTTGCCCTGCTTTTGACGGTCTGTCTTTTATTCTTTTTGGGCGGAAGCTTGCACGCCAAAAGAACAAACGGACAGGCGGTGACCTCCAAATTGGTCTATCTGTATTTTGCACTCTATCTCTATCTGCTGATCAACGTCACGCTGTTGGATCCCTCGCTGGGGCGCAGTAGTACGATCTATGGGAGCGGTGAAGGACATCGCCAATACTATATGAAATGGTTTGTCAATCTCGTGCCGCTTCGCAGCATTCGGGAGGTTTACATCAACGGCTTTATCAAGGGCTACGTCAACGGTTACTATACCCTGCTCAACCTGCTTGGAAATATTTGCGCGTTTATGCCGCTTTCCTTCTTTTTGCCGCTATTCTTTCCCAAACAAAAGAGGTGGTATCTGTTTTTTCCCACGCTGCTTGGCGCAGTGCTTGCCATTGAGCTGTTGCAGCTTGCCTTTATGGTTGGCTCCTGTGACATCGACGATGTGATCCTCAACGTGGCGGGTGGATTTTTGGCATTTTGGTTGCTTAAAATCCCACCCATACGGCGGCTTTGTAAATACCTTGTGGGCAGATAACAAAAATGCGCCTCACGCAGCTTTGCGTGAGGCGCATTTTTTAAGGCTCAGATTGCATGAACGCCAAGATTTTTATCGGCGTTGTCCGCGTCAATATTGTATTTTTTTGCCTTGCGGTATTCAAAGAATTTTTTGGATACCTCGGGGAACAGTGCATAGGAAAGCACGTCCTCATCCTGCTCCAGATATTGTGCGATCTCGGAACGGAGCTGCTCCAATTCGGGCTTGAGATCGTCGGCAGGACGGTAGGTGATCGGCTTTTCGTCACCGATGATCTTTTTGACGAATGCGGGATCAATGGCAACGGGGGTTTTACCGTACTCACCACGCACAATGCCCTTAAATTCCTTGGTTACCAGCTTATATCTCTCGCCCATAATAACGTTGAACACAGCCTGCGTACCAACGATCTGCGACGAGGGTGTAACGAGAGGCGGATATCCAACGTCGGCACGGACGCGCGGAACCTCCTCCAATACCTCGGTCAGCTGATCCGACTTCCCTGCCTGTGCCAATTGGCTCATCAGGTTGGAAAGCATTCCGCCCGGCACCTGATACAGGAGCGCGTTGACGTCTACCTTGAGTGCCTTGGGATTGAGCTGTCCGCTGGCAAGATATTTCTCACGCAAAGGTGTAAAATACTTGGTAATGGTATCCAACGCCTCCAGGCTGATTCCCGTATCGTACTCGGTTCCCTGCAATGCGGCAACCATTGCCTCGGTGGGAGGCTGAGAGGTTCCCATTGCCATGGGGGAAATTGCAGTGTCGATCACGTCCACGCCTGCTTCTACCGCCTTCATCAAGGTCATGGATGCAAGACCCGAGGTGTAGTGCGTGTGAAGCTGGATCGGAACCTTGACCGATTTCTTCAGCGTCTTGACAAGCTCGTAGGCATCGTAAGGCTTCAAAAGACCTGCCATATCCTTGACGCAGATCGAATCCGCGCCCATTTCCTCCAGCTGCTTGGCATACTTGGAGTAGTATTCCAGCGTGTAAACGGGTCCCGTGATGTACGAGAACGCCGCTTGCACGTGTCCTCCCTCTTTACGGGTTGCATTGATTGCAGTTTTGAGGTTACGGGGATCGTTCAGTGCATCAAAGATACGAATGATATCAATACCGTTGGCAATCGACTTTTGAACAAAATACTCTACCACGTCATCGGAATAATGACGGTAGCCGAGAATGTTCTGTCCGCGGAACAGCATTTGCAGCTTGGTGTTCTTGACACAAGCACGGATCTTGCGGAGACGCTCCCACGGATCCTCATTGAGAAAACGCATACAAGCGTCAAAGGTAGCGCCGCCCCATGCCTCCAACGAATGATAACCGATCTGATCCATTTTGTCCAGAATCGGCAGCATCTCCTCGGTGGTCATTCGGGTCGCGATCAGCGATTGGTGAGAGTCGCGAAGGACGGTTTCTGTAATTTTTACTTTAGCCATTTTATGACACTCCTATCGATAAATTAAAGGAAGCTTGCCAACAGGACACCTGCGGCAACGGCAGAGCCAATAACACCCGCGACGTTGGGTCCCATTGCGTGCATGAGCAGGAAGTTGGAGGGATCCGCCTTTTGTCCTTCCCTTTGCGCGACACGCGCCGCCATCGGAACAGCCGAAACACCCGCCGAGCCGATGAGAGGATTGATGGTTCCGCCACTGAAGAAGTTCATGATCTTTGCGGTCAAAAGTCCGCCGACGGTGGAGATCATAAACGCAACCAGACCGAGAACAATGATCAGAATGGTTTGCAGGCTGAGGAAGTTTTCCGCAACCGCGGTCGCACCAACGCTGATGCCGAGGAAAATGGTAACGGCGTTCATCAGTCCGTTTTGCGCGGTTCCCGAAAGTCGTCCCGTTACACCGCAGACGTTGAGCAGATTACCAAACATCAAGCAACCGATCAAAGTAAGTGCTTCGGGAACGATCAGTACTACGATCAAGGTCACCAGCAGCGGAAAAATCACCTTTTCCACGGTAGAAACCTTGCGGAGTGCAGTCATTTTGATCTTGCGCTCCTTCTCGGTGGTCAACAGTCTCATAACAGGGGGCTGGATCATCGGGATCAGTGCCATATAGGAATATGCGGCAATGGCAATAGCACCGAGCAGTGCAGGTGCCAGCGTTTTGGTCACGGTGATTGCCGTAGGACCGTCCGCACCGCCGATGATACCGATAGAAGCAGCTTCCTGCGGTGTAAAGAAGCCCGAAAGCAACGCACCCGAAAAAGCAACAAACACGCCAAACTGCGCACCCGCACCAATCAAAAAGCTCTTGGGGTTTGAGATCAGAGGGGTAAAGTCTGTCATGGCACCAATGCCGATAAAGATCAGGCAGGGATACACACCCGTCTTAACACCGATGTAGAGCAGGTCAAGCAGACCTCCGTGCTGGAAGATGTTGGAGTAGTTGACGTAAGCATCGGTAATCATGCCCATTTCGTCATATGCAAAGGTGAACCACTCTTGATATTGGGCAAATTCTGCCGCCAAAGCCTCATACTGCGAAAAATCACCGCTGAAATAGCCCGAATAATAAGCATTTGCCATATCCTTGAGCAGATCGTTCAACGCCGTAACGTCGCAGAACCAATACTCCGAATGGAACATTCCACCACCCGGCAGATTGGTTAAAAGCATACCAATGGCAATCGGCAACAGCAAAAGCGGTTCAAAGCTCTTGACGATTGCAAGATACACCAAAACTCCCACGATCAAAAACATCACAAGCGTTTGCCATGCGGCGGCGTCCATGCTGTTGATCATACGGAAAATTCCGGTGGATTGCCAAAAGTTTTCCAAGCTTTCTAATAAATTCATGAAAAACGTTTCCTTTCTGTGAAAGTAGGAAATCGAAATCGGAATCAGTTCAGAGTTACCAGAACTGCGTCGGTTGCAACCGATGCGCCCTGCGTTGCTTCTACAGATGCCACAACACCGTCGGCAGGAGCCATGATGTCATTTTCCATCTTCATTGCCTCAAGAACACACAAAACGTCACCCTTCTTAACAGCATCGCCAACCTTGACGTTGACCTTGATGAGAGTTCCGGGCATAGGAGCCTTTACTGCGGTTGCGCCTGCCTTGCCTGCGGGAGCAGGTGCTGTTGCGGGAGCGGGTGCTGCTGCAGGTGCAGGAGCGGCTACGGGTGCGGGAGCAGGTGCCGCTACGGGAGCGGGAGCAACGTAAGGAACCTGAACGGCACCGTTCACTTCCTCAACAACAACGTCATATACAACTCCATTTACTGTTACACGATAGTTCTTCATTTTGATCACCATAAAACCTTTCTGAAAATATTTTGATAGAATAAAATTTTTATTTTTGAATTAAAATCTTTTACGGGAATTGGAAGCTGCCGCTCTCTTAAAGGAGACCACTCGGAAGGGGGCACTGATTCCCTCCTCCGCACGCGCGGCGGTGATTGCCGCGGTAATGGCGGCAACGGTAGCCCCGTCGTCCTCGCTTGCGGCAAGTGCGGCGGCGATGGCAGCGGCAATCGCTGCATCATCGGCTTTCGGAGCTTGTCGGTCGGCTTGCTTCGGTTCTTTGGGCTTTTCGGTTTCCACTGATTCCTTGCTCAAAAAGCGATGCATGATCTCAACCGCCGCCCACAAAATAGCAAGAACAGCAAAGATCGTCAGCATTCCCTGCAAGGATACCACACCTGCAACCGAGGCACGGTCTCCAAACGGCATTGAATTTGCCGACAAAGCAAAAACTGCATTCATCATATTCAAGCACCTCCGTTTTTACAGAGGAAGATTGCAATGCTTGCGGACGGGAGCGCCGTCGCTTTTCATCAGCAGCATATAGATTGCGGCACAAATCCTTTGACGGAGCTGTGCGGGATCGATCACGTCGTCAATGCTTCCGTCTGCGGCAGCCGCTACGGCAGTCGCGTTCTTTTTCTTCCACTCTGTCACAAGATCGGCACGCGTGGTCTGCTCGGTAATACGGTCATTCCAAAGGAATGCTACGGCAGATGAGGGATCCATCACACTGATCTCTGCATTCTCCAATGCGTAGACCATATCGGCACCAAGCGTCTTGGAGCCCATCAGCGTAAACGCCGCACCGTATGCCTTGCCCGTAACCACCGTAATCTTTGCGGTATCTGCGGTTGCGTAAGCCATGGCAAGCTTTCCAAGCTGTGCGGCAAGGGGGGCACCCTCTGCCTCGCGGCTGATCTCCATGCCAATACTGTCAACCAACGTTACCACTGGAATGGAAAAGCTATCACAGAACGAGATCAGCTTGGTCGCCTTTTTGGCGCCCTCTACCGTAACCGTTCCTCCGTTTACAGAAGAATCGTTTGCCACCACGCCGCAGGTCACACCGCCAAAGCGAACAAAGCCCGTCAGCATTTCGGGAGCGTATGCAGAACCGAGAACGATCACCTCGCCTGCATCGGCAAGTGTTTCGATCAGGGCTTTTCCTGTCTCATCGACACGGACGGTACGGTTGACGTCATCGGTAATCTCCTCAGCAATCACGCCATCGGCATTATTGGAAGGAAGGAGCGAAATCAGCTTTGCAACCTTTGTAGCTGCATCGGCATCGTTCTCGGCCTCAATCGCAGCAAGACCATTTTGTGCCGCCGCCTCTGAGCTTCCAACCTCCTTGCCCACCACAAAGGGGGCGTTGACGTAAAGCTGAGATTTTTCCTTGACCGTTACGATCAGATCAAACATTGCGGCAACCGTTGCAGACATACCTGCGCAAATGCCCGAAATTACCGCGATCTGCGGGATCACGCCCGATGCATCGCTGACAACCTTGAGCAGCTTTCCGTACGCCGACATTGCCGACGCACCGTCACAAATAATGGCTCCCGCGCTGTCAAACATACCAACCACGGGCGCACCGTTCTTCATCGCCATACCGTAAAGCATTGCGATCTTTTCCGCCTGAAGGGCATCAAAAGCACCCTTTTTGCGATCACTGTCCTGCGAGAACGCATAGACCAACTTGCCGTCGATCGCGCCGTATCCGCAAACGACACCGGTCAGCTCACCGCCGTCTCTTTGCATATAAGCACCAATCTCAACAAAGGTACCCGCATCAAAGAGAGCAACGATTTTTTTGCTGCCGACTGTTGTGCCTTTCTCCATAAAGACAACCTCCACATCTCATTTTTCGGGGCGTTTTCAGAAAATACCTATCCTACCCCATTTTAATAAAATTATACCACAAATCGTACATCTTGTCAATCAAACCGAAAAAATATTTTTGAATAATATGTAAATGTTTGTCATTTTCTTGTCAATCTGAAAGAAAAAGAAAAAACGGGAATAAGCGAAATCGCTTATTCCCGTTTTTTTGTGATCAAATTATTCCTCTGCGGGAGCCTCTGCTTCTTCAGCAACAGCCTCCTCGGCTACGTACTCCTCAGGCATTGCCTCAGCAGCTGCTGCAGCCTCCTCCAGGAGAGAACGAATGGAAAGGCTGACCTTTTGCTTTTCGTCGTCGATCTCGATGATACGAGCATCAACGATCTGACCGATCTCAAGGAGATCAGCAGGCTTTGCAATTCTTTCCATCGCGATCTGAGAAATGTGAATCAGACCGTCTACACCGTCTACGATCTCTGCAAATGCGCCAAAGGGCATCATGCTGACGATCTTAACCGATGCAATGTCACCAACTGCATACTGGGACTTGAAAATGTTCCAAGGATTGGTCTCCTCGGTCTTGTATCCGAGAGAGATTCTCTTCTTTTCGGGGTCAAAGCTCTTGACGAACACGGTAACGGTATCACCAACAGAAATCACCTCTGCGGGAGACTTGATGTGCTTCCAGGAAAGCTCGGTTACGTGAACCATGCCGTCCACGCCGCCAAGGTCAACGAATGCACCGTAAGAGGTCATGCTCTTAACCTCGCCCGTGTAGGTCTTGCCTACCTCGATGCCTGCCCAGAAAGCAGCCTCCTGCTCGCGGCGAGCCTCACGCTGCACCACGCGGATCGATCCGATTGCCTTTTTGGGGTTCTTGACTTCAATCACCTTGAATGCAACCGTGGTGCCAACCAGCGTTGCAAGATCGCCGTCCTTCGGAACGCCGGTCTGCGATGCGGGAACGAACACGCGGTTTGCGTCGCAGTAGATCACTACGCCGCCCTTGACAGCCTCGGCAACCTTGCCCTCGAGAACGGTCTTGTTCTCGCAAGCAGCAACGATGTTGCGCCAATTCTTGTCTGCGTCAGCTCTCTTTTTGGAAAGCTCGGCAACGCCCTCAATGTCACTGACACGGATAACAAATGCCTCAACCTTGTCACCGTTTTTGAAGTTGTCGATCAACTTGAATGCAGGATCGTCTGTGATCTGGTCTGCCTTGATGTAGCCCGTTACGCCGGCGCCAACGTCGAGCTGCAGCTCTGCGTCAGACACGTGTGTTACGGTACCGATAACGACATCTCCTGTATTTAAAGTTGAGCACTCCGACTCTTCAAGCATTTTTTCGAAATTTTCTTTCATTTCGCTCATGGTTTTATATACCTCCTCTATTTCATCGCT
>JAGANE010000127.1 GCA_017624395.1 Clostridia bacterium | reverse complement strand
TTTCGTGCTTGCACGAAAGCGCGAGCCGTAGGCGAAGCGAGATCTCGGGCGGTCTCCGCTCAGGATGACGCGGAAAGGTGTTGCGTGTTGAGTAACCTATTCGGGAGAGAGGGCAGGGTTAGTGGTCCCTGACCTCTATCGGGAGTATCTACCGTTTGTCGATTAAACTTTATCTAACCACTATGAAAAAATTCAGTGAAAGTTCTTGCGGGGGTGTGGGGGAGCTTCTTTCAAGAAGCTTCCCCAAAAAATCCGCTCCCCAAGAAATCCGCTCTCCAAGAAACCCGCTCTCCAAGAAACCCGCGCCCCAAAACTCACGCCCCCGCTTTTTTAAACGTCGAGATTTTCGGCAAATTTTGCGTTTTGTTCGATAAATACGCGACGAGGCTCTACCTTATCACCCATAAGGAGGGAGAACATTTCGTCGCACGCCATGGCGTCCTCAATGGTAACGCGCAGGATGGTGCGGTGTGCGGGATCCATGGTCGTTTCCCAAAGTTGCTCGGGGTCCATCTCACCAAGACCCTTATAGCGGTCGGCTTCGATATTGACGCCGCCCATTTCCGCTACGATTTCTTCCTTTTCTTCCTCGGTATAGGCATATCTCTCGGAGCCGTACTTAGAGCCTTTTTTGTAGATCTTATAAAGCGGCGGCTGTGCAAAGAAGACGTGCCCATCTTCAATCAGCTTTTTCATATGACGGAAGAAGAAGGTCAAAAGCAGGATACGGATATGCGAGCCGTCAACGTCGGCATCCGCCATAATGATGATCTTTCCGTAACGAAGCTTGGCAGGATCAAATTCCTCCCCGATGCCGCAGCCGAGTGCCTGAATGATCGGAATCAGAGAAAGATTGGAATAGACCTTGTCAAGTCTTGTCTTTTCTACGTTCAAAACCTTACCGCGCAACGGCAGGATCGCTTGGAAGCGCGAGTTTCTTCCCTGCGTTGCGGAGCCTCCTGCGGAGTCTCCCTCCACCAGATAAAGCTCGGTCAATTCCGCATTCTTTTCCTGACAGTCACGCAGCTTTCCGGGAAGCGTGGAGCCCTCCAAAAGTCCCTTTCTTCTGGTTGCCTCTCTCGCCTTTCTCGCCGCCTCTCGCGCACGGTATGCGGCAAGCGATTTTTCAAGGATCGCCTTTCCTACCGCGGGGTTTTCCTCAAGGTATTCGGCAAGCTTTTCAGTGACAAGCGAATAAACGTAGGTGCGCATCTCGCTGTTTCCAAGCTTTCCCTTGGTCTGTCCCTCAAACTGTGCCTCGGTCAGCTTGACCGATACCACCGCCGAAAGTCCCTCGCGCACGTCTTCACCCGAAAGATTCTTGTCGCTGTCCTTCATGATATTGTATTTTCTGCCGTAGTCGTTAAAGACCTTGGTCAGGGCAGTCTTAAAGCCGATCTCATGCGTTCCGCCCTCTACCGTGTTGATATTGTTGGCAAAGGTGAGAAGCATTTCATTGTAGCTATCGTTATATTGCAGCGCAACCTCGGCAACCCAATCCTCTTTTTCGGCGCGCATATAGATCACGTCGGGGTGTACCAGCTCGGCATGCTTTTGCTCGTTGATATACTCTACAAAGGAACGGATACCGCCGTCGTAGCACAAATCGTCCTCACGCCAGCTTCCGTCCTCCTGCGGCTCTCTTTCGTCACGCAGACAAATATTGACACCACCGTTGAGGAACGCCTGCTCACGCAATCTCTTTAACAAAATTTCGTAATCAAATACCGTTTCCTCAAACATTTCAGGATCGGGCTTGAATCTAACGTAAAGTCCGTGCTTGTCGGTCTCTCCCTCATCGCGGAAGGGACGCGCCACGTGACCTCTTTCAAACCGTTCGGTATATCTCTTTCCCTCATGGCAGTTGTCGATCTCCACCCACTCGGAAAGCGCGTTTACCACCGACGCACCGACACCGTGCAGACCGCCCGAATATTTGTAGCCGTCTCCTCCGAATTTACCGCCCGCATGCAGTACCGTGTAAACAACCTCCAGGGTGGGAATTCCCATCTTGGGGTGAATTCCGCTGGGGATACCGCGTCCGTCGTCCTGCACAGATACGCTGTGGTCAGGATGGAGCGTGACCTCTATTCTTTTACAACGTCCTGCCAACGCCTCGTCGATCGAGTTGTCCACAATCTCGTATACAAGATGGTGTAAGCCGCGCGCAGACGTTGAACCGATGTACATACCCGGTCTTTTTCGTACCGCTTCCAATCCTTCCAGTACTTGAATCTGACTCTCGTCGTAAACGTGTTGTTCTGCCATTTTTGTTTCCTTTCCGAGAAAAACCTGTTGTTTTTCGTTTTCAAAAGCTGTTTATTACTTTTATTCTTTAATTTTTCCAACCGCCAAGCTGCTCCACACGTCCGCAAAGAGATGCCGACGAAAGCTGTGAAAAGCAAACGCAGTATTTTCCTTTTCCCCGATTCCTATAAAGAACAAAGGATTTTGGAATTTCCTCGGATGCAAAGGTAACGCTTCCGCTTCCGTCTGCCTCCGAAAGATATTTTTTTGTCACCGCCGAAACGGTTGCCGTGTCCGCATCAAATATCCCTATAATATCCCTGATGCGGATATTTTGATTGTTTCCTACGTGTAAATACATAATCTTTAAAAATACCGACCCTTTTCTACCTTGATCATCTTTCCTCCAACCACGCCCGACGGCTCGCAGGTGGTGATGATGACCTGCCGATCCTTCATTTTTCCCGAAAGATAAGCGCGGCGCGAGGAATCCAGCTCGGAGAAAACGTCGTCAAATAAAAACACCGGCTTTTCTCCACATACCTTGGCACATACCTCTCACTCCGCAAGCTTCATAGCAAGCGCCAAGGAGCGTTGCTGTCCTTGCGAAGCAAATGCTCGTGCGGATCTTTCATTGATTTGAATATCTATATCGTCCTTGTGAATTCCCCAAAGCGTGGAGCCTGCACCAATCTCCCTTTCATGATTTTTCATCAATAACTCAAAATAAGATTTTTCGGTGCTTTCCATATTCTCATAGGATTCAGGCGCTCCGTGGGAGGAGCCTACGTAAACGGCAGTCGGATTTTCTTTTGATCCCGTCATTTCCGCAAAGCAGGACTTGATCTGCTCGTCGGCTTTTTTAAGATACTGTACACGGTATCTTGCAATCACCGCCGCCTCGTGCGCCAATTGCTCCGACCAAAATTCTACTGTATTCAAAAAGGTCTTTCGATCCTCCTCGGCGTGCCTGATCAATTGATTTCTTTGTTTTAGAATTTGATGATACCTTTGCAGGCTTTTGAGGTAAACGGGATACAGCTGCGAAATGGCAATATCCAGATAGTTGCGACGCTCCGCAGGCCCATCCTTGATCAAGGACAAATGCTCGGGACAAAACAAAACCGTGCGAAATGATCCTACAATATCCGAAAGCCTGCCTACCTTAACCTTGTTTTGTTCGATATGACGTCTCTTTCCGGGCATCATGCGAACCGTGATATTCTGACGTCTGACCGAATCGGTAAAGTCCAAGGAAATCTCCGCACTCTCTGCCCCAAATCGGATCATCTCCTCCTCGTGAGACGTGCGAAAGCTTTTTCCCAAAGCCGTAAAGCTGATCGCCTCTAACAGATTGGTCTTTCCCTGCGCATTGTTTCCTACAAGAATGTTGACTCCTGTGTCAAATTCTATCTCGGCTTCTTCAATGTTTCTAAAATCCCGAATCTTGATTTTGTTACATTCCATTTATTTTTTCTTAATCTTTATATCTTTCTTGAATTGAAGGAAAAAGTCATTGATATACTTCGACAAAGATATTTTTCCGCGAGAGCGGGCAAGGTTAATGGTCCCCACCTTCTTGAAAAAAAGTGTAATTATCTTCGGCAGTACCTACCGTTTGTCGATGAACTTTATCTAACCACAATGAAAATAATTCAGTGAAAGTTTTTGAAGATTCTTAAGAAACTTTTTTCAAAATGTTTCTTAAGCCGCCGGAGGCACGCATCCTCGCGTTCCCTCGCGTCCTCTATCACTCTTTCATTCTGACGGGGAGAAGCATAAACAGCTCACTCTCTCCCTCCGCGTTGGTTTCGGGCTCAATGTTGATGCTGGTGAGAGCCGATGTCATGGAGATCTTTACGGTTTCCGCATCGGAGGCACGCAGGCTGTCAATGAGGAATCGGTTGTTAAACGCGATCAAAAGATCCTCACCCTCATGCTTGATATCAACCTCATCATAGGTGCTTCCCAGCGTGGAGATTGCCGAAATTTTGAGAATATCCTCTTCAAACATCAATTTGACGTGAGAGCGAACACTTCCCGCAACCTTTTCCTCGGTGACAAGAGCTGCTCTTTCCAAAGCCGAGATCATGGTCTCACGGTTGACGATAGCAAAAATGCGGTGATTTGTCATAATGATGCGGTCGTAATCAATGTAAACACCGTCGATCAAGCGCGAGAAGAATGTCAGATTTCCAATATTGAAAACAATGTTCTTTCTCGTCATGTAAATACGGACATTTTCTCTTTCATCGTCCTTGAGCAGCTTGAACAGCTCGTTGACGGTTTTGGTGGGAATGATAAAGGAGAACTTCAGCTCGGACTGATCCTCGTTTTTGTTTTCGATCTCTGCCTGTGCCGAGCATTTTGCAAGCTTGAAGCTGTCGCAGGCAACCGCCAAAAGATTGCCCTCGGTAACACGGAAATAACATCCGTTCAGCACGGGACGTTGATCGTTGGATGCCATTGCATACATAACCTTGGAAAGCATGTTTTTCAGCACCGATTGACCGATCACAAATCCGTCGGAGGTCACAAGGCGCGGAATGGCGGGATAATCCTCGCCCGAAAGCGCATTCATACGGTGATTGGATTTGCCCGAGGAAATGCAAGCCTGCATTTTTTCGTCCACCGTCAGCGTTACAAAATCACCCTCCATCACACGGAGCGTCTGTACAAATTTTTGTGCGTTGATGATTGCAACTCCCGATTCCTCAACCTGCGCCTCCACGGTAATCCTCATACCCTTTTCCAGGTCAAAGGTCGTCATCACGCAGCTGCCGTTCTCATTGGCATCGATCAAAATTCCTTCTACTGCGGAAAGCGTGGATTTTCCCGAAACCGCACACATCAAAGGGGCAACCGCATCGCTGATGCTTTGTCTTTTAAAAATAATCTTCATAATTCGTTCCTTTCCAACGGAAATTTTCTTCCGCCGATGATTCATTTTTGCGGATGCTCGTTTTTTTGCTTTTCGCGAAGCGCATCCTAATAGAATAATGACTAATATATATTAGTAGTAATAGAAGTAGTGGGTGTGAAAACTGTGGAAAACTAAAAAATCCCTTGTAATACAAGCCTTTTTTGAAATTGCATTGGAAAAAATCAATTTGGAAAAGCAGAGGAAAAGGCTTGAAAAAACAGAAATAATTTATGACAATTTTTGATTTGAATGATCAAAACAAGCATCAAATAAAAGGTATATTTTTTCACAGGCACTTTTCCATGTGGAAAACTATTGAAAAAACGAGTTTTTGACAAATTTTTTCAATTTTTCCACAAGCGCAATCCAACAGCTTCTCACATTTTAAATTCCTTGCGGGACAAGCTTTTTTTGGATTTTTGAAAGCATCTACCCGTTAAGATTTTGATGTGTTTTACAATAGTTTTCCACAACTGTGAAAAACTCTGTGGAAAACCGCCGATCAGCCTGTGATATCCTTTTTGAGATCGCTTATTTCCACCGAAAACATGGGATCCAGATTGATTTTTTGGAAAGTGTTGTTATAGGCGTAAAGAAGTGAAGTGTGATCTCTGTTATAGATTTTTGCCATGTTGGGATAGGACATTTCGGTCAGATCGCGGATCAGGTAGATCGAGATCTGTCTTGCATTGGAGATCTCCTTGTTTCTTTTGGGACTTACAATGTCCTCCTTGGAGATCTTGTACTTGTTGTAAACAGCCGTAAAGATCTTATCCACAGTGACGCTGACAGGCTCGGCTCCGTCCAAAAGCTCGGAAATACATTCTCTTGCAAGCTCCATTGTAATGGTTTTCCCCGAAAGAAAGCTTAACGCGCCCAGCTTTTTGATGGCTCCCTCGATCTGTCGGATGTTGGATCTCAAATTTTCACCGAGGAAGGTAAGCACCTCGTCGGGGATAGAGACGTTGACCTGCTCCGCTTTTTTCTTAATGATGGCAATGCGAAGCTCCAGATCCGGCGGCTCAATGTCTGCGATCAATCCCCATTCAAAGCGGGATTTGAGTCGGTCCTCCAGCGTTTTGATATCGCGCGGGGGACGGTCGGAGGTAAGAATGATCTGCTTTTTTTCATCAAACAGAGCGTTGAAGGTATGGAAGAACTCCTCCTGCGTGGAGATCTTACCCGCAATAAACTGAATATCATCAATGAGAAGCACGTCGCATTTGCGATATTTGTCGCGAAAATCCTCCATGGTTTTGTTTGCCAGACACGAGATCATTTGATTGGTAAAATCCTCGCCCTTGGTATAAATGATTTTGGTTTTGGGATTGTTTTGCTTGAGTCGGTTGATGATGGCATACATCAGGTGGGTTTTTCCAAGTCCGCTGTTTCCGTAAATGAACAGAGGATTGTAATTGGTTGCGTGGGAATTTGCCACCGAAATGAAGGCAGCGTGCGCAAACTTGTTGGTGCTGCCAACGATAAAGTTTTCAAAGGTGTATTCAAAGTTGTAGTTTGCAAGATTTGTTTTTTCAAAATCAAGCTTTTCGCTCTCTGCCCGCATCTTGGGAGGATCTACGGTTTTGACCTCATCGGCGGCAGTTGAGGAGCCTGTAAAGATCAGATTGACCTCTACGTCAAAGCCGAGGATCTGGCAAAACGCGCTTTGAATATCGGCAAGATGCTTTTCCTGTATGATTTTGAATTTGAGGGGAGTGGAAATTCCCATAGTGATCATTTCTCCCTCAAAGGAGATGATCTCCAGCTCTCCGAACCAAAGGTTGATGGTGCTTTCGGAAAGCTTATCACGGAAAGAGTCTTTTACCATTTCCCAAATTTCGCGGATTTCTTCCATGTATCTTTGTTCGGGCATACGGAATTCCTTTCTTTTATTTGTCATGCGTTTTAAAATATATAATATTATATCATATATATAATATATTTTCAATCCGCGCGCGCGTAATAATACAAAAAATTTACAAATATTTCATAAATATGAGACAACAAGAGCATTGAAAAAGGAAAAAAAAAGAGTATAATAATGGTTAGCAATTACTAACCCAAGGAAGGTGAAGCTTGTGAAAAGACTTCGTTATGAGATCAAAGGAATGAGCTGTGCCGCTTGTGTTTCCCACGTGGAAAGAGCTGTCAGGGGATTGATGGGAGAGGGAGATCAATTTACGGTTTCTCTCCTGACCAACTCCATCACCATTATGACCGAACAGGATCTGACCGAGCAGGAAACCGAGATACTGGAAAAAAGACTTTCTGCTGCCATCAAGGCTGCGGGATATACCCTTTTGACAGAGGAAAAAAGAACTGCGGAAAAAGAAAAAAAGGATCAAAAGCCACTTTTGATCCTCATTATTTCGGCAATTTTTACACTTGCCGTGATGTATCTTGCCATGGGAGGAATGATCGGGCTTCCGATTCCAAAATTTCTTCAAGGAACCGAAAACGCGCTTTCCATGGCAATTGCACAATTGATTTTGACACTGCCGGTTTTGATCCTCAACTTTAAATTTTTTAAAAACGGGGGATCTGCTCTGTTTCATCTCTCGCCCAATATGGATTCCCTGATTGCGGTGGGATCGGGGGCGTCGGTGATCTACGGAATTGTTACGGTATTTCTTTTGATCGGAGAAAATGATCCTACCGTCATTCATAAATTGATGCACGATCTTTATTTTGAGTCGGCGGCGATGATCTTGACACTGGTATCTCTTGGAAAGCGATTGGAGTCGGGAGCAAAGGATAAGGCTGCCGATGCGGTAAAATCCTTGGCAAAGCTTTCGCCTAAAAATTCTACGGTGTTAAGGGAAGGAAAAGAGGTTGTGATCCCCTCCGAGGAAATATGTGTGGGGGATCTCGTTTTGATTCGTGCGGGCGAGCTGATCCCCGTGGACGGAGAGGTGGTTTTTGGAGAAGGAACCGCCGATGAATCTGCCTTGACGGGAGAGAGTATGCCCGTGGAAAAGGAAAAAGGCTCCACGGTGCGTGCCGCCTGTGTGCTGACCTTTGGTGCCCTAACGGTACGTGCCAAGGAGGTGGGAGAAAACACCTCTCTTTCCCGCATCGTCAGGCTTTTAGAGGATGCGGCGGCATCCAAGGCACCCATTGCAAGGATCGCGGATAAGGTCAGCTCCATTTTTGTTCCCTCTGTGATGGCGATCTCTCTTTTGACCTTGATTACATGGCTGTTGATCACCAAAAATGCAGAGCAGGCATTTCGGTCGGCAATTTCTGTTTTGGTCATCTCCTGCCCCTGCGCCTTGGGGCTTGCCACCCCCACCGCTGTGACCGTGGGAATCGGACGCGGCGCAAAATGCGGAATTTTATTTAGAAACGCCGAGGCTTTGGAAAAGCTATCCCTGGTCAATACCGTGGTGTTTGACAAAACGGGAACCGTAACCGAGGGAAAAGCAGCCTTGACCGATATTTATTCCTATGGGATGTCTGCCGAGGAGATGCTCTCTTACGCCGCCTCGGTTGAAAAATATTCCTCTCACCCGCTTGCTTTTGCCGTGGTAAGAGGAGGAGAAAGCATGGGATTGACGATGCTTGACGCCGATGAATTTCAAAATTTGACGGGGGTTGGCGCTCAGGCAAGAGTAAAAGGAAAAATTGTAAGGATCACAAAGCCCGACGCTTTCCTCCGTGAAATCACAGAAGAAGCCGACACGGAAAAAAAGGAACCGAAAAGGATCGGTGAAATTTTTACCGTAGAGAGAAGATCCTCAAAAAATGCAGGCGCTGATATTGTAAAGCTTGAAGGTGACGGAAAAACGGCAGTGGTCGTAACGGTGGATGAAAAAATGGTAGGTGTGCTTGGCATTGCCGACCGTATCAGAGCCGATTCCCGTGATGCCGTAAATGCCCTGAAAACCGCCGATGTGGCTTGTTTGATGCTGACGGGAGATAACGAGAGGGCGGCGGCGTTTGTGGCGCAGGAAGCAAATTTGGACGGCTACCGCGCATCCTTGATGCCGGAGGATAAGGAAAGAATGGTTGCCGAATTCAGTCGGCAAGGAATAACCGCAATGGTGGGAGACGGCATCAACGATGCTCCTGCCCTTGCGAGAGCCGATATTGGAATTGCCATCGGTGCGGGAACAGAGGTGGCGATCGAATCTGCCGACGTGGTCATATCGGGAGCCTCGCTTTCGGGCGTGACCGAGGCGTTTTTCCTTTCACGTGCCGCAATTCGTATCATCAAGCAAAATTTGTTCTGGGCGCTCTTTTACAACGCCGTTTGTATTCCCATTGCGGCAGGAGTATTCTATCCGTTGTTTGGCTGGCAGCTCAGCCCGATGCTGGCATCTGCGGCAATGAGCTTTTCCTCGGTTTGCGTGGTTTCCAACGCGCTGCGACTGAGAAAAATTCCACTGTCCCCAAAAACAAAAGAAAACAATAAAAAAACAAAAAAACAGGAAGGAGAGGAAGAAATGATCTTTTCAAAAAAGAAGACCCTTGTGGTTGGTGTAGAGGGAATGATGTGTCAGCATTGCGTGGCACACGTCAAAAAGGCTTTGGAGGGAGTCAAGGGAGTTTCCTCCGTTACCGTCAGTCTGGAAGAAAAGAATGCTACCGTCATCGGTACGGCATCCGAGGATGCCATTCGGACGGCTGTGACCGAAGCAGGATACACCGTAACGGAAATAAAATAATCATTATAAAAAGGACAGAATTCATCATCTGTCCTTTTTATGATTGAAAATCAATTGCAGGTTGATTTTTTATCAATGAACGAGAGGTGGACAATATCGGCATTTTTTGATATAATATAGGCACAGGAATGGTACCGCCTGAAATTTTTTGAAAGGATTTCCATGATATGTCTTTTGGGCAAACAATAAAAAAATTACGAAAAAATGCAAATATGACACAGGAGGAGCTTGCGGAGCTGTTATCGATTTCTCCGCAAGCGATCAGCCGTTGGGAAACAGATGCTGCTATGCCTGATATTTCTTTTTTGCGCCCCTTATCAACGATTTTTGGTGTAACCTCTGATGTCCTTTTGGAAATTGACGTACTCCATATCAAGGAAAGCGTTGAGGAATATCGTAAAAAAATAACGGATTTATACAATCAGCACCAATATAAAAAAATGCTTGAGGTTGCCCGCACAGCCCATCAAGAAATTCCCAATAATATGGATATTGTCGGTTTATTGGCATTTTCTTTGACAAGCGGAGAAAATGAAAAAAATATAAAAAATATTGATGAATCAATTCTTCTTTATCAATTGATCCTTGAAAAATCTGTGGATAATATTCTTCGTTTCAGGGCAACGGCAGCATTGTGCAGACTTTATAATGAGAAAAAGAAAAATAAGGAAAAGTCATTATTTTATGCCAAGCAGTTACCAAAAGGTTATATTCAAACAGCCTCCTATCTCATTCAAAGATATGATCTTTTAGACGATGAAGATAAAAATGAAAGCTACAAAAATTGGATTGAGCAATATACAAATGCATTAACAGAAACTATTTATCTTTTAGCCGATCCAAATGGTAAGAACAAGAAGAACGATTTTACGGTAGAACAAAAAATTGAATTGTTGGAAAAGCAATTGCAAATTTTAAAAATTGTTTATGGAGATAAGCTATTGTCTGTAAATCGGGAATTTTATGAAATCAATCGGATCATCGGATGTTTATGGATTTTGGAAAATCAGAACGAATTAGCCTTGGATTTTTTGGAAAATGCAGTTGATTATGCAATTGAATTTGATGAATATCAGGACGGGGATTCCTATTCCTCATTGATGATGAAGGATATGGAGTGTGATAAGCATAGCTTGTGGGAAGGCAAGGCTGTGCAGGATATGTTGGAACGGCTTAGCACGCAATCAAGATATGACTGTTTAAGAGATCATTTTAGATTTGAAGCCATGATCAGCAAGCTAAAAAGAAAGCTGTAAATAAAAAATGTCATTCAGTTAAGAAAAACACATCTCTCCCTCAGTCACCTGCGGTGACAGGAGAGAACCAAAGTAAAGCTGATTTCTTAACAAAATGACATTGATAAAATAAAACCGCCAAGATTTTTTCTTAGCGGTTTTTCTTGATTTATGCTTTTTCCAAAATGATAAATTCCCCTTTTTTTAGGGTTACCGAGCGACAAACGGGGGAAGCGGTCAGGGCATTGCGATAGGCACCGTAAAGAGGCAACTTAAAGGGTTCTTCCCCCATATTGGCGGCAACGATCAAGCGGTCGCCTGTGTCCTTTTTGCTTTCCTCAACCCGTTCAAAAACAAAGGCATTTTTGGTATGCGTAAGAAAACGGAAGCTTCCCTCCTTGAGAGCCGAGTGTCTGCCTCTCATTTCACCCAATGCGCGGTAATGGGAAAGCAGCTCGGAATTTTCACGCCCCCACGGGAACGGCATACGGCAGAACGGGTCATGATAGCCCTCCAGCCCCGCCTCGTCACCGTAATAGACCGAGGGGACACCGTAGACGGTAAATTGCAGAGCCGAGGCAAGCTTCAGCTTTTGAACCGCTTCTCTTTTTGCCCGTGCAGAAAGACGGAGACAGGAAAGCTCTGCGTTGGTTTTTCCTTCCCCTGCCGTGGGATCTCCCAAAAGCGTTAAGATACGATCCGTGTCGTGTGTTCCAAGCAGATTCATCAGAGAATGGGATACCGTTTGCGGATAAGAGGCATATAGCTCGGTCAGGATATTGACAAAGGTCTCGGCGTCACCCTCCTGCAAAAAAGCCATGACGGCGTTGCGAAAGGGATAATTCATGACGCTATCCAATTGACCTCCCCGAAAATATCTGCGTCTTTTTCCGTAGGCGATCTTATCTGCGGCGTTTTCCCAGACCTCACCGATGATCATTGCCGCTCCCTTGGATTGGGTCTTGAGGGTTTGATTCAGTTCGTCCAAAAAATCATCGTTCAATTCGTCGGCAACGTCAAGACGCCAGCCGTCGGCTCCTGCCCGAAGCATCTTTGCCGCAATGCCGTTTTTGCCCGTAAAATACCGTCGGCAGCCCTCGGACGCATGGTTGAGACGCGGCATGATCTCAATGCCCCACCAAGCCTCGTAATCGTCGGGAAAGCTGCGGAAGGTGTACCAATCGGCATAAGGGGAGGCTTTGGATTGATAAGCCCCTACGGCGTGATAATGAGCGCGGCGATTAAAATATCGGCTGTCGTCACCCGTATGGTTAAAAACACCGTCCAGAATGATCCTCATTCCCCTTGCGTGCGCCATGCGGACAAGGTGAGAAAACGCCTTTTCACCGCCCAAAAGACCGTCTATTTTTTCATAGTCGGCAGTGTCATAGCGATGATTGGAGGCAGACTCAAACATCGGGGAAAGATACAGCTCCGTAACACCGAGGGATTGCAGATAATCCAATTTTTGTGCCACGCCCCACAAATTTCCGCCAAAAAAGACGTTGTTGGAGAGGGGATCTCCCGCACGTTTGGCAAATTGCGGAATCCCCTTTTCCCAATCCTCGTTCAAGACCGCATCGTCTCGCAAGAGGGTCTCCCCCTCTCCGCGGAAAAAGCGATCGAGAAAAATATGGTACATAATGCCGCCGTGAAACCACGCAGGTGTTTGAAAATCCTTTTGATAGATCAACAGTCTGAATTTGTTTGACGAATGCTGAGAAAGCAGAAAATCAACGTTGTTGACGCTATCCGAAAACAACGTATCAAATCCGCGCAAAAACAAAAGCTCGTAGTAAAACAGACCGTCGCACCGATCCTTGCAAAGATCACGGGTGGAAAGGGTGAGAAGATAGGTATCCTCCGACCCTTGGTAGCCTCCAAACAAAAACGGAAGATCTGCCGTCTCCCCACCGTCGGCGGCAATGCGCATTACCACGGCAGAGGCACCGAGCCTGCGAGGAAGCTTGACCGAAAAGGTGATCTCCTCGCCAAAGGCAAACGCGCCGAGTAAGCTGACGTCACGCCCGTTTAAGGTTTTTTCAATTGTAATGCGTTGCTCCTGTTCAAGAGCGGTATGATGTTTCAAAAGCATAAACGGGGATCGTTCCTTTTTGTGTTTTTCTCGTTCAGATGCGATATTTCTTCAAAAATTCTGCGCTTTGTGCAAGGCTTGCAAAGGGCGAGCCGCTAAAGGAGGTGTCCTGCTCAACGACATAGCTCTTGACGCCGATCTTTTCGGCAGTTTTGAGAATGCTGTCCCAATCCAGGCTGCCGTGACCGATCTCGGTGACGTCGGGAACAAGATAATTGTTCTTGTCGCGCTTGATGGTCAGATCCTTAAGGTGCAAAATATCGATTCTGCCCGCAAGCTTTTGGAGCCATGTGTTCACGTCTCCGCCGCCCGCGGCAACCCAGCAGGTATCCAACACAAAGGAGACGGTGGCGGGATCAAAGCCCTCTACCAAAAGATCCATAATGGTTTTGTAGCCGTCGATGCGGACAAACTCAAAGTTGTGATTGTGATAAGTAAGCTTAAAGCCATGCTTTGCGTAAAGCTCGGCAGTGCGGTTGTATTCCGCAATAAACGCCTTTAATTCTCCAAGATCGGTTCTTGCAGCCTTGGGCATACCGCCGATACCGACGTTGGTGGTTCCCCACATTCTGTGGATCTCCATCGTTTCCTCGGGATCGTTTAGGATCTTGTTGTAATCATAGTGTGTGCCGACGATCTTGATGCCGTTTTTTGCAGCAAGCTCGCCAAAGATCTTTGCGTCAAATGCGTTGCCCGCCGTTTGTGCTTCGTTGTAACCCAATTCGGCAAGACGGTGAAAGGTGAAATCCGCCAACGCGGGATCCAACAGATAATCGCGTACCGTGTACAGCTGAACTCCTAAATTCTGAAACATTTTAAAGTCCTCTTTTCTTAAAAATTCTTTCAAGTAATATACTTTTGCAGGGAAAGCCTCCAAAGAGACTTCCCCGAACAGGATCGGTTGCAAAATTAGTTGATCTTTTTGAGTCTCCAGATACGCTGTGCGTATTCCTCAATCGAGCGGTCTGCCGCAAAATGACCTGCCGCCGCAATGTTGCAAAGTGACATACGGTTCCATCTTTCCTTATCCTGATATGCGTTGATCATTGCCTCGTGCGTGTTGCGATAGGACTCAAAGTCGGCAAGACACATATAGGGGTCGGCAATGCCGTGGCCGTTGAGCAGGTACTGTGCAATGTCGGCAAAGGATTCACCCGCAAAGCCGACGGTCAGGAAATTGACGATGCGTGCAAGCTTTTCGTTGGACGTGTAATAGTTTGCCGAGCGGTAACCCGAAAGCCAGAGCTGCTCGACCTCTGCGGCGGTCAGACCGAAGATAAACATATTTTCTTTTCCCGTAGCCTCCTGCATCTCCACGTTGGCACCGTCCAGAGTACCGATGGTCAAGGCACCGTTGATCATCAGCTTCATGCAGCCGGTTCCGCTTGCCTCCTTGCCCGCAAGCGAGATCTGTTCACTGATCTCGGCAGAGGGAATGAGAGCCTCGGCAAGGCTGACACAGTAGTTTTCCAAAAATACCACCGAAAGCTTTTCGTGGATCTTCGGATTTTGCTCAATGTCCTTACCAAGCATGCAAAGCAGCTTGATGATGCGCTTTGCCATGTCGTAGCCGGGAGCCGCCTTGGCACCGAAGATAAAGGTTTGCGGCTGCATATCAAGATCGGGATTTTCCTTGAGGTCCAGGTAAAGACCGATGATATTGAGCGCGTTGAGAAGCTGTCTCTTGTATTCATGCAGGCGCTTGATCTGTACGTCAAACACCGAGTGCGTGTCGATTCTGGTGCCTGTTTTTTGATACAGCAGGTTGGAGAATTTGATCTTGTTTTCGTGCTTGATCGCGCGTAAACGCTCCAAAACCGCCGAATCATCGGCAAATTTTGCAAGCTCGGCAAGCTCCTCGGGCTTATGACGGTAGCCCGTTCCGATGCAATCCTCAATGAGAGACGCCAGCTTGGGGTTGGAGTAGCAGAGCCAACGGCGGTGTGCGATACCGTTGGTGACGTTATCAAAGCGCTCGGGATACATACGGTAAAAATCCTTGAAGGTGGAATCCTTGAGAATTGACGAATGCAGCTTGGAAACGCCGTTGATCGAATGAGAGCCGATGACGGAGAGATTTGCCATGCGCACCTGCCCGTAGCCGATGACACTCATCTTGGAAATGCGTCCCCAGTTGCCGGGGAAGGCTTCCCAAGCCTGGCGGCAGAAGCGCTCGTTGATCTCCTTGACGATGGTGTAGATGCGAGGGAGCTTTAAGCGGAACAGATCCTCGTTCCAGGTCTCCAGCGCCTCGGGCATGACGGTATGGTTGGTGTAGGAAACGGTACGGGTAACAATATCCCATGCGTGATCCCAGGAGAAGA
>JAGANE010000019.1 GCA_017624395.1 Clostridia bacterium | reverse complement strand
GCCTGCAAGCGGTGAACAACACCTGCGCGCACCACAAAGCTTGGTGCGGCACCGCTTTTGATAAAGCTTGCCTCGGCGGTCATCAGATCAAGCTCCAAAAGATCCACCGTGGAGGAGCATTCGCGCGTGCTGTCCGCCCCACGGGAGCGGATCATATTGTTGAGCATACGCAAGGAGGTTCCCGCGCGGTTGCCCGCACGCAGCATCTTTTCGAGAAAGACCGAGCAGATATTGGAGGTCAGTGCCGCCTCCTTGCCCGCGCCCATACCGTCGTTGATCAGCGCATAAAAATAATCCTTTTTATTGGAAAAGAGATTGACCGTGTCTCCGCTGACACCGCCATCGGCAGACACGTTGTTTTGGGCGCCAATGACACCGATCTTCTTTTTTGACTGCAAGGTCATGGTGCTGATACGCCCCTCTACCTCAAAGGTCGGCGTGCCAAGCTCCATTCCGCACATCTCACCAAGATCGGAGCGCAGCGTTTCCATGGTAACGTTTGCCTGCTCCACCTCCACGCCCCGCACCACGATCCTGCGGCTCCTTTTGCCGTAAACCGTGACACCGTGCGCGCGGATTCCTGCATCGGCAAGATATTCTCCGATCTTTTGCTCCAATTCGGCATCAAAGCGATATTCGCCGTCATCCTCCTCCAAAGCGTCGTTGATGATACTTGCCGCCGCCTCGTAATCCATGGCAAGGATCTCGGTGCGGTTGTTGCGCAACAGCTCTCCCGTCAGCTTTGAACACTCACGGTTCATATGCTCCAGAATGGCATCGGTCGATTCGCATCGGTGCAAAAGTGTTGACGGAATCTGTGCGCGGGTGACCTTGCCCTTGGTGTGCAGAGCCGAGATCAGCCCGTTGACAGTTCCAAGCGTTTCGGAGTACTCCAAGCCCCAGCAAACGCTCCGATTGGGACAGCCTTGACAAAAGGCATCAAAGGAGGCGTCACATATGCGGCGGAGGTCAAGCGTTCCGGGGCGGCGGAAGCGATCACTTAAATTATAGAACATTTCGGAAAGCGAGGAAAATGCATCCGAAATACCACGAAAACGGTCGTTGGCATCGCGGTGGCGGTGATCCTCCATGCGATGACGAAGCAGCTCGCCCCCGTTTTCAGCCTCTGCTTGGCGCACCTCATGTCCACGAAAGCGCAGAGCCAACGTCAAAAGCAAGCCCGACAGCAAGCACGCAGGGAGCATGGATATCAGCACCTCTGCACCGCCTACGTAGACCGCCCAAAAAAGCGGAGACAAGCAGGAGGCAAGGATCACACCGCCCTGCCGCCGTCCCGTTTTGAGCAGGGTAAACAGAAGGGACGCCAGCAAAGGAGCGGGCGCGTATAGCGGTTGATAAGCCACGCCGCACAAAATTGCCATAGCCGCTCCCATAGCTCCGCCCTCGGTTGCCGTCAGGTAAAGCGGGAACAAAAGCATGAGCGTTACGGAAACGGGAACCCCTGCCACCGAGATCCCATTTGCCGCCCAAACGAGCGAGAACAACAGTGCGGCACGGGAAATGACGCGGAGTATGCGATGCTCGACCTGCTTGTCAAGAATGACCGAATAAACCATGATCGCCGCAGGTGTGACCGCAAGCGCAAATACGGCACCAAACCAATCGTAATACTGAAAGCCACCCGAAATGATACGGTAAAGCGAAACGATAAAGGAGCAGACCGCGCCCGTTGCCATTCGCAGACAGACGCTTTCGGTAAAGATCCCCAAAAAAGCCTCGGCAAAAATGGCACGGCGGTTTCCCTCGCTCCCCTTTTGGCGCAGAGATCGTCTCAGACGGGCAAGACGCGTTTCCCTTTTGGGCGGTAGCTCTTGTGCCTCCTCGGCATCCTTGATCCGCCCCATCAGCTGCTCGGAAAGATCGTCCTTGGTAGCCTCGGACTCAAAGATCATTGCCGTAACCACACGCACGATTGCCGCCACGGCATAGGTACTGATGTAAACGATGGGAGCGGACGAGCCGATGAGTGCCGAGATCACAAGCCCGAGCAGGATAGACAGGGTGTGCTTTCCCGAAGCGCACAGCACCGCAACGCCCAAAGGACGGGTTCCAAACGCCAGCTCTGCAAGACCGAGCAACCAACCGCACCCGATCCAAAGCGTTTCCTTGGCAAGCCACAACAGACGCAAGCGCCAAGCGGTATTTTCGGCGCGAGCTGCTGACTTTCGAACTTCTTCCGCATTTTCTTTCACTTTTCCTTGCATTTTGAACTTCATCACCTTTCTTTGCTTCAGCAAATATCTTTTTTCCCTACTATTTTACACCCTTAGGCAAGAGGAAACTGTCGAAAGCCGCTTGTCAAACGCGCGTTCTTTTTGCGCCCTTTTTTGGAAAAAGCAAGAAAAAGTAGGCTTTGGGGGGCAACGCGTGGAAAATGCAATCGTATCCTTTGTCATTCCGTCTCGTTTTGTCGGACGATTTTGAAAATTTTTTTGAGTAAAATTTGGTTTTCTATTTCATTTTCGGTCGTTTTATGGTATACTGTTAAAGGAATGTGAAAAAGGAGGTGACCGAGTGGAACAAACCGTTTGCTTTACGGGACACAGACAGATTCCCGAGCGCGATTATCCGCAATTGGAGGAAGCGCTAACAATGGAAATTGAACAGCAGATCAAGCGCGGAGCAACCGTATTTCGCACGGGCGGTGCCGTGGGCTTTGATACCCTTGCCGCACTCTCGGTGCTTTCCCTGCGTCGCAAGTATCCGCAGATTCGCTTGGAGCTGATCCTCCCCTGCCCCACGCAAACACACGGCTGGTCGGAGAATGACGTCCGTCTTTACGAGCAGATCAAGGCGCAAGCCGATGCCTGCCGTTACGTCAGCCAACACTATTATGCAGGCGTACTGCAAATGCGCAACCGCGCTTTGGTGGAGGGTGCCGATGCCTGCATCGCCTACCTTTGCACGTCCCACGGCGGCGGCACGGCGTTTACTGCATCCCTTGCTCTCAAAAAAGGCTTGGAATTTATCAATATCAGCGACCATCTGCTGTGTCAAAACGAAATGGGTTGAGACAAATTCTTGGTTACAAGAAATGTCTCAACCCAAAATTATTTTATGTAAAAGCCTTAACTCTATTAGTTTATTTCCGTTTCCGTTTTTGTTTGATCAGACCAAACGTGTTCCTCTGCCCATGCAAGACTTTCCTTCATCTCCTGCGAGAAAAGATAATGGGATTGATAAGCATTGCCATCCTTGGTTATCCCGTAAATACGAGCCACCCAATGACCGTTTTTTGAGTGTGAGGTGGAAAGACTGTTTTTTACAATGGACTTTTCCTCAAAGCTGAGCGCATCGTATTCCCTGCGGAAGATAGACATAAAATCATCCGTCTCATCTTCCTGTAGCAAGTAGCTTGGGCGATGATAAAGACTATTTTGCTCCAAATAAATTTCAATGCGGTAGATCTCCTCGGTTGACGGCAACGCCTCCAAACGGTGATTTGCTAACACGGGACTTTCAAAAAGATAATGGGTAGCAACCATTCTCGTAACCTCGGTACCGTTTTTGAGTTTGAATGTAACGATACTTGCATTTTGTCCGTAATAGCTTCCACTGCGAAAATCATCTTTTGTTTTCTGAAAGGATTGTGTCATTTCGGCAATCAAGGAAGGATTTTTCCGATCAACACAATTTTGAAAATAGTCATACTCAAAGGTACCTTTGATAATAAAAAGATTGTTTCCTTCAAGCTCCACCTCCTCCACGTCGGCGGGATCGATCTCGCGGTTCAGCACGGTGGTGTAAATCGCGCCATAGCAGCCTGCAAACAAGAGTCCGCCCGCCAAGACCGCCAAAAGATACGGCGTGGCGTTCCACAAATTGCGAAAACGCTTTGTGGTGATCAGCTCATAGAGATAATAGACCAACAAAATGACCGTGATCAGCACCAAAAAGAGTGCGGGCTCAAACGTCTCGGTGAGCAATATAAATACGGTAAAGAATACAAACGGCAGGGTGAACAAGCAGCGGAACAGGTGCTGCATCCGACGGCTTTGCGCCGAGCTTCCCGCCATTTCACTGCGTCGCTTGGCAAAGCAAATGCCTGCAAAAACAAACAAAAGCAAGGCTGCTGCGGCACTGTAAATCAGCATTGGCGTATAAGTCACGTCCACTCTGCTCTCAATAATCGAAACAAGCCCCAACGGCAGGCACCATGCGGTACTGAAAAATCCGTTGCAAAAATACCAAAGATGTGTCAAGGGCATTCCTGCCTCCAGCGTAAATCCAAGCAGGCAAAGCGTCAGTCGCGGAAGGATCATAAACAGGAAAAAGTTGAGCAGCGTTGTGGCAAGATTTCCGCACAAGGAAACCGCCAACAGCATAAATCCGCACAAAAGTGCCGAAGAAAGCAATGACGTCCGCAAAAGCAGGAACAGATCTGCCATGGGAAGGATAACGTTGGGTGCCAACGACCAAAGGATGCCCGAAACCGTACTGCAAAGCAGTGTAATTCCCCACACCCAAGTCATTGCCGCGGCGACAAAGCTGACGTACAGGCAGGTGCGTGTGTACGGAATGGAATGGTAGAGATCCGACTCGCGCCGCTTGAACAAAAAGGAAAAGGCAACCAGAATAAAAATGGGAGAAGCAAACGGAAAAAGCAGTGTAGAATAGCAGATCGAGTCCCATTGTAAGGTCATTTGCGGAGGGAGCCAATCCTTGGTTGGCTCGTAGTAATCGTACGTTGCGTTTGCATTGGTGATGATATAAGTCACGGGCACAAGGATCGACACCGCCAAAGCGATGGCTAACAATCCAAAGCCAAGCACGCGAAGTCTTTTCAGCCCCTCTAAGTAAAGGCGTCCGTGAAAGATTGACTTTTTTGTTTTCATATTATGTTTCTCCTTTCTCACAAGCTTCATCAAATCGGTAGCCCAACGCCTCGGTCTCCCATAAAAAGACCTCCTCCAGATTAAGCGGCAAAAGGTCGCAAAGCAACGGATGCATTGCGCGCAATTTTTGCTCGTTTTTCTCACGGTCTCCGCGCAGGATCATATTGCACACACTCCCCGCCTGCTCGTAGGAGACAATATCAAAATCCGCAAATACCGATTGATCAAAGGGATGATCAAAGGCTATCTGTACCTTGAACATGGCGGTCTTTAAATTTTGAACGTCGGACTCAAACACGATCCCTCCCTTGTGAAGCAGTGCCAATTGGTCGCAGGTGTCCTCCAGCTCGCGCAAGGAATGCGAGGTGATGATGGCGGTGGTTTTGCGCTCTAAAATATCGTTGTAGATCACCTGCTTGACCAGCTTTCTCATCACGGGATCCAAGCCGTCAAAGGTCTCGTCAAACAAAAGATAGTCGGGCATGGTGGAAAGTCCCAAAATCGTTGCCGCCTGCCGTCTCATCCCCTTGGAAAAGCTGCTTAAGGGGGCTTTTTCGTCAAGAACAAAGGTGCGCATCAGCTTGCGGTAGCGCTCACGTGAGAAATTTGGGTAGACCGATCGGTAAAAATCTGCCATTTTGGAAAGCGACGATTGCGGCAAAAAATACAGATCGTCGGGAATATACATCACGCGCGCCTTTGCCGTGGGGTTTTCCCACACGGGCATACCGTCAATCTCAATACTGCCGCCCACGGGACGGTAAACGCCCGCGATCAATCTCATCAAAGTGGACTTCCCTGCTCCGTTGGTTCCCACCAAGCCATAGATACAGCCCTTGGGAATTTGACAGTGAAGATGATCTAGCGCAACAAACGGCTTTTGAGGATCGGCGCTCTGAAAGGTCATGGTTAAATCTTTTGCACAAATCATATCGATTCTCCTTTACTTGTTTTCGTTTTTCACGGCACACTCAATTGCCGCGTAAAGCTCCTCTGCCCTCACGCCTGCCAAAAGCAGCTCGCCTGCAAGTGCCGTCAGTTGGGGAAGCCTTTCCATGGCACGGCGACGGATCCGATCTCTTGCATCTGGTGTCACAAAACAGCCGCTCCCCGGAGAAGAACAAATGACACCGCGACGGATCAGCTCTGTATAGCTTTTTTGAATGGTGTTGGGATTGATACCGAGCCCGACCGAAAGCTCGCGCACCGAGGGAACCTGCTCCCCAACGGGATACAGTCCCAACAAAATATTGCGCTCCACGCCGTCCACGATCTGCTCGTACACCGGCTTTGATGACAGCTTATCGATCATCAACACTTCTCTCACCTCTCTTTTTTCTTTTCATTTGGTGTACTATGTGAAATAGTACACCTGTATTATAGCAAAAAACAAACGCTTTGTCAAGAGCTTTTTTGCATTTTTTGAATCTTTTTGCATAAGCCACCCAAAGCAAAGGCAAAATAGTAAGGAAAATAAGCAAAAAAGGAAGACGGACAATGAAAGAATTCACCTATAAAATTGAAGATCCCAACGGAATGCACGCGCGCCCCGCTGGAATGCTTGCCACCTTTGCAAAGCAATTTCACGCCGATATTCGCGTTAATGCAGGAGAAAAAAGCGCCGACGGCAAACGCCTGCTTTCCTTGATGAGCCTTGGTGCCGTACACGGAACCGAGCTGACCTTTTGCATCTCGGGCGATGACGAGGATACCGCCGCCGCCGCGCTGGAGGCGTTTTGCAAGGAAAAAATGAAGGGCAACACTAAAATGTAGGAAGGAAGCTCTTTTATGAAAACCGAAAAACAGCCCAACCGTATTCTCAACGGCGTGGGAGTTGGCACAAGACGCGTATCGGGCAGGCTCAAATTCTTTTTTCGCGGCGAGCTTTCCCAACCGCACAAAACAAATATAAGCCATGACGGCGCGCAGGAGTGGTCTCGTCTGCAAACGGCGCTCCGAAAAACCGCCGAAAAAATCAAGGCACTCTACGAGCGTGCCCTATCCAGCGTGGGAGAGGATGCGGCACAGATCTTTGAAATTCACGGAATGCTATTGGAGGACGAGGATTTTTTGGACGCCCTGCGTGAGGAGACCGAGCGTGGGAGCTGTGCCGAGGATGCGGTGGAGGGTGCAACCCAAAGATTTAGTGAAATGCTGAGCGGACTTGGTGACGACTATCTCTCGGCAAGAGCCGCCGATATGCGTGACGTTGCCCGTCAGCTTCAGCAATCGCTTTCGGGAAACGAGAGCAACGAGCATGACCGAGAAAAAACGCCGTTTATTCTGGTTGCCGACGATCTCTCCCCCTCCGAAACCGTCATGCTGGAAAAATCCCTGATCCTTGGCTTTGTTACCTTTCGTGGCACGCCCAATTCCCACACCGCCATTTTGGCACGCGCAATGGGTATTCCCGCGCTTGTTTCGGTTGGTGCGATCGATCCCCTCTATGACGGAAGTCCTGCTTTGCTGGATGCTGCCGAGGGTACGCTGACACTCTCCCCCACTGAGGAGCAGACGAGTGTTTTTGCGGACAAACAAAAAAAGGATGATCGCATTGCCGAGGAGCATGATCGCTATCTGCGCTCCTTGATGAACAAGCCTGCCGTCACACGCGGAGGTCACCGTATGCTGATCTACGCCAACATCGGAAACGTTGAGGAGGTAGATGCGGCACTCTCCAACGGTGCCGACGGAATTGGACTGTTGCGCAGTGAATTTCTGTATCTCGGCACCGACGATTATCCTACGGAGGAAACGCTGTTCCGTGCATACAGCGACATTGCGGTTCGGATGCAGGGAAAGCGCACGGTAATCCGCACGCTGGACATCGGAGCAGATAAAAGAATCCCCTATTTTGGTCTTCCCGAGGAGGAAAATCCCGCGCTTGGCTTTCGTGCCATTCGGATCTGTCTTGCCCGCGAGGATCTGTTCAAAACCCAGCTTCGCGCCATTTTACGGGCTACGGCTCACGGTCGGCTTTCCATCATGCTCCCCATGATCGTATCCGTTGATGAGGTGCGTCAAAGCAAGCGCATTTTAGAGGAATGCATGCAGGAGCTGCGCCGTGAAAACAAACGGTTTGATCCCAAGCCCGAATTTGGGATCATGATTGAAACCCCTGCATCGGTGATCATGTGCGAGGAGCTTGCTTCTGAGGTTGACTTTTTTTCGGTGGGAACCAATGACTTGATGCAGTATACGCTGGCGGCAGACCGACAAAACCCCGCGCTTGCCCGTCTTTGTGAGGAAAACACTGAGCCGATCCTGCGCATGATCGCAACCGCAGCCGATGCGATACACCGTTTTGGAGGCTGGATCGGAATTTGCGGAGAGCTGGCGGCGGAGCTTCATCTGACGCAACGCTTTGCAGATATGCAGATAGACGAGCTTTCGGTCTCGGTTCCCTATCTCTTGGGCGTGCGCGGCAAGGTGACCGAATGCAGATAAAGGAGAAAAATCATGTTGTTTCAAAAAAAAGCAAAGATCATGTTGGCGGTTGCCGACGGAAATGCCGTGCCACTCTCTGAGGTGCCCGACGAAGCCTTTTCTTCCGAGATCCTCGGCAAGGGCTTTGCCGTCAAGCCCACGTCGGGAACGGTGTATTCTCCCGTGGACGGTACGGTGGAAAGCATTACCGAATCGCGGCACGCCTATACACTCCTCTCCGATGATGGATTGGATATTCTCGTCCATATCGGAATCGACACGGTAGAATTGAAGGGCGAGGGCTTTTTGTCAATGGTCAAGGAGGGAGACAAGATACGGGCGGGGGACGTGCTGGCACGAGCCGATCTTGACCTGATCAATCAAAAGGGCTTTGAAACCGTTATTCCCGTGGTCATTACCAATCCCGAGCGACTCAGCAAAACCGACTTTTCCCTTGGCAAGGTGCTGGGCGGTAAAAGTGAAGCTTTGCGCTACCAACTTGGATAAAAGAAAGGATTTTGATTATGTCGGACGCTATCCGAAAAGAAAAAAAAGGCTCTGCCTTTTTCAGTATTCTACAACGCGTGGGACGCGCGTTTATGCTCCCCATAGCCCTATTACCGATTGCGGGACTGTTGCTGGGTGTAGGCTCGTCCTTTACCAACACCGCCACGCTTGAGGCGTATAATCTGGTAGGATTTATGGGCCCCGGGACGGTGCTATACTCGATTTTCACCGTCCTTGCCTCGGTGGGAACCGTTATTTTTGACAATCTGCCGCTCCTCTTTGCCATGGGTGTTGCCCTCGGTATGGCGGAGCAGGAAAAAGGAACAGCGACACTTTCTGCCGCAATTGCCTTTTTTGTCATGCACAAAACCATCAACGCCCTGCTTGTCATCAGCGGAATGCTGGAGGAAGGCGTTTTGCAGGAGGGTGCGATTGCCAACGTTGTTGGTATTGAATCCCTGCAAATGGGTGTGTTTGGCGGTATCATTGTCGGACTTGGTGTGGCGGCACTTCACAACCGCTTTTACAAGATCCGTCTCCCCAACGTCATCTCCTTTTTTGGAGGGACACGGTTTGTTCCCATCATTTCTACAGTCGTCTACATTCTGGTAGGCGTGCTGATGTTCTTTGTATGGCCCTATATCCAAAGCGGAATCTACGCGCTTGGAGATCTTGTTCTGCGCTCGGGCTATGCGGGAACGCTGATCTACGGCTTTATTGAACGGATTCTGATCCCCTTTGGCCTTCATCACGTATTCTATCTGCCCTTCTGGCAGACGGGTGTGGGCGGTTCTGCATTGATTGACGGCGCGATGATATACGGTGCGCAAAATATCTTCTTTGCCGAGCTTGCTTCTCCCGCAACCAAGGTATTCTCGGTAGAAGCCACACGCTTTATGAGCGGTAAATTCCCCTTAATGATCTTCGGGCTCCCCGGTGCCGCGCTCGCCATGTACACCTGCGCCAAGGACACCAAGAAAAAGGTTGCGGGCAGCCTTTTGCTCTCTTCCGCACTGACCTCCATGCTGACGGGTATCACAGAGCCGATCGAATTTACCTTTTTGTTTGTTGCCCCCATTCTTTACGTGATCCATTCGATCCTTGCAGGTCTTTCCTATATGCTGATGCACCTGCTCCGCGTTGGCGTTGGTATGACCTTTTCGGGAGGACTGATCGACCTGACGTTGTTTGGTATCCTGCAGGGCAATGAAAAAACCAATTGGATCATGATCCCCTTGGTGGGTATCTTCTATTTTGCCGTTTATTTCTTCCTGTTCCGCTTTATGATCCGCAAAATGGACTATAAAACCCCCGGGCGCGAGGACGATGATGCCGACGTCAAGCTTTATACCCGTGCCGACTACAATGCAAAAAAAGCAGGAGAGAGCGCAAATCATTCAAAGAATGGCGGAAGTGACACCTCCGCACTGATTTTGGAGGGGCTTGGCGGTATGGAGAACATTGCCAATCTGGATTGCTGTGCAACTCGTTTGCGCGTGACGGTAAAGGACGGTGAAAAGGTCAACGAAGGAATGCTGAAGCAAAGCGGCGCTGCGGGTGTGATCCGCAAGGGCGGCGGAATTCAGATCGTTTACGGCCCTCAGGTCTCGGTGATCAAGAGCGAGCTTGAGGAATATATCGATTCACAAAAAAATCAGCAAAATCAATAAAGGCAGTCATAAAGGGGCTATCCTGAACAGCGATCAGGATAGCCCCTTTTACTTATTTTTCATATCTGCGATAAAGCTCCTTGACGTATTGTCTCGGTGTCATTCCCGTTCTCTTTTTGAAAACACAGCTAAAATACGACTGTGAGGAAAATCCGCATTCGTAGGCGATCTCGGAAAGCGTCATATCTCTGGAAAACAACAGATTGACCGCCCGTTGAAAGCGTTGCTCCTCTACGTACTCCCGCAAGGTCATGCCCGTTGATTTTTTGAAAAAATTATGAAAGTAGATCGGGCTGAACGAGGCGTATTCCGAAACGGCGGAAAGTGAAAGCTCCTCTGTCAGATGTGTTTTGATATAGGCAAGCACTTTTTCAATGGTTTCTTTATGATTGGTCTTGCTTTGGTAGGAGCTTTCCTGCGTATAAAATCCAAGTCGGTAGATCAATTCCAACACGCGACTTTGTAAAAGCAGACGGTCACCGTCAAGAGCAGTGTCGTAGCAAGCACAGATCTGCTTAAAAAGCTCCTCAAAAGCACTGCGATCCGAAATTGCGATATAAGACGGAAGCTTTATCAAACGGTCGTACAGCTCCCCTTCCCCGACCGTCATATGAATAAAATAACATTTAAAAGGTAATCTTGTGTGACGCACTTGCCCCGGCTTTGCGCAGATGATCATATCCTCTGCAATTGCCACGCTTTCGGTATCCATATAGGATACACCGCCCTCGCCGATGGGAAGCTCAATTTCAAACATACTTGTTTTTCGGTTTTGTGTCACACTTCTGTTTTTGACAGCCTGCTGCGCGTTGTAGATACCGACTGCAACGATCCTTGGTAAAACGATCTCCTTCATATTCCCTCGAACAGTAATATTTTTAATAAAACCAATAATAAAACGATAGATGTTCAGTAAAATATATGATACAATATACATGATACCGCAAAAAAAGATTTTTGTCAATAGGAAAGGCGAAAAAAATGAAAATCACATGGCTTGGTCAAGCAGGACTGCTTTTTGAAACAGATACCTGCACGGTAATGCTCGATCCCTATCTTTCGGACAGTGTAGAAAAAATACAGCCGCAAAATTACCGTCGCACGCCGATTGACCGACGTTTTTTTGAGATCTTCCCCGACGTTATGATCTTTACGCACGATCATCTTGACCACTATGATCCCGAAACCGCGTCTCATTTTTTAAAAAGAAACGAAAAACGGATCACCGTGCTTTCCCCAAGCTCGGTCTGGCAAAAGGTCAGAGCAGAGGCAAGCGGACACAACTGTGTGGAATTCAACAGCGGAAGTGAGTGGACGGAAGGTCATCTGCGCTTTACGGCAGTTCCTGCCGAGCATAGCGACCGTTGGTCAATCGGTGTGTTGATTGAGGAGCTGACAGAGCATAAAATCTATTACGTAACGGGAGACACCCTTTATCATGCAAGGATCTTCCCCGCGATACCTGCCTCGGTTGACGTTGTTTTTTTGCCCGTCAACGGTGTTGGCAACAATATGAATCTTACGGATGCCGCGCGCTTTGCCAATCGCATTGGCGCCAAAACGGTAGTTCCAATCCATTTTGGAATGTTTGACAAGCTATCCCCTTGCGGTATGGAGGTTGCCAATTGTATCATTCCTACCCCCTATCAGGAAATCTCAATTTATAAATATAAAAATAGTGAGGAAAAAGAGATGAAGCTATATGAAGTAAAGGATCACGCCCCCAGCATTCTGCCCGACGGCTACGAATTTGAATTGGCTTGGGCAGATGAATTTGACGGTAACGAATTGGACACCGAAAAGTGGGATTATCGCTTTTGCATGATGGGCAAGCGGCATCCCGCGTGGAGTGATGAGTGCGTGGAGGTGAGGGACGGTTGTGCTGTGTTTAGCGTCCGCGAGGAAAACGGAGAGGTCGTATCCTCTCAGCTCCAAACCGGATATAACTACATGGATGAGCCGATTAAGGCAACCACCTTTGGAAAGGACGTGCTTCAATGGCCGATCGGCAAGCTGAGAAAAAGCAAATACACCCATCGCTACGGATATTACGAATGCCGTTGCCGCCTCCAACAAAAAAAGGGATGGTGGAGTGCCTTTTGGCTGCAATCCCCTATCATCGGTGCATCTCTTGATCCCAAGCTGACAGGCTCCGAGGTGGATATTATGGAGTCGTTCCTACCAGGTCAGGTAAAGCCGCACAACGTCTTTACAGGCGGCTACGGACAGGATATGCAACGCCGTTTTGTGGGTGGTAAGGAGGTTGATCCCAAGGAATTCCACACCTTTGGTCTTTTGTGGCTCCCCGATAAGTACGTATTCTTTATTGACGGCGTTGAGGACGGCGTGGTAGAGGAAAACGTGTCTGCAATTGAACAGTTTATTTTGATCTCCACCGAGGTCAAGGGCTATCGCAAGGAAAATCACCGCCCCACCGACGAGGCATACGAGCTTGCCAAAACGGGCGATGAATTTTTGGTGGATCACGTCCGTATTTTTAACATCAAGGAGTAACACATGAAAATCACCGATATTAAGACCTTTGTGGTGGATTGCTTTCGCACCAATTGGGTCTTTGTGAAGGTCTATACCGACGAAGGGATCACAGGTGTTGGCGAAGGTACGCTGGAATATAAGGAAAAAGCCTTGGTCGGTGCGATCGAGCATATCAAAAGCACGCTTTTGGGAAAAGACCCGAGGCAGATCGAAAAGCACTGTCACGATATTTATCGCGACGCCTATTGGAGAGGCGGCGCGGTGTTGATGAGTGCTTTGTCGGCAGTGGAAATGGCGTTATGGGATATTCTCGGAAAATCACTCGGAGTTCCCGTTTATCAGCTTCTCGGTGGAAAGATCAACGAGGATTGCCGCATCTACGTCAACGGTTGGTTTTCGGGAGCCAAAGAACCTGAGGAATTTGGAGAAAAGGCAAAGGAAGCCGCCAAAAGAGGTGTGACCGCGCTGAAATGGGATCCCTTTGGAAAAAGCTATTTGCAGATCTCCAATCAAGATCTTGATCGCGCATTACGCTGTATTCAAGCCGTGAGAGATGCCGTTGGAAATCAGGTTGATCTTTTGATCGAGGCACATGGGCGCTTTGACGTTCCCACGGGAATCAAAATTGCGCAGGAGGTCGCGCCCTTCAAGCCCATGCTTTTAGAGGAGCCTGTGCCGCCCAACAATTTGGAGGCGCTTGCCGCGGTCAGAGAAAAATCCCCCGTTGCTATTTCGGCAGGAGAACGACTTTACACGCGCTTTGATTACAACGAGCTGTTCCGACGCCGCGCCTGCGACTATATTCAGCCCGACGTCTCTCATGCAGGCGGCATCATGGAGCTAAAAAAAATTGCGGCGATTGCCGAGGCAAATTATATTCCCTTTGCACCGCACAATCCGTCGGGCCCGATTGCAAACGCGGCAACGCTTCAGCTGGCTGCCTGCTGTCCCAACTTTTGTATTCTTGAGATCATGTATAGCGACGTGGAATACCGCAAATATGTCACGGATGAAAATTTGATCTACGAAAACGGTCGCATCAGGATCGGAGACAAGCCGGGACTTGGAATTGAATTAAATGAGGAGGAATGTCTTAAGCACCCTTACGTAGAACACAATTTGCGTCACTACACGGGGGCACTTACCGATATTCGTCCCGCCAAAACCGAATTTTACTTTTGATACTTTGTAAGAAAGGCGATAAAACGATATGAAAACCGTACTTATCACAGGTGCCTGCATCAATACGGGTGTTGCCATCGTTGAAAAATTTGCAAGCGAGGGCTACCGTGTCCTTTTTACGGGAAGAAGCATTGAAAGAGTACGTGCCGCAGAAGAAGCCTACCGTGCAATATTCCCCAAGGCAGATATCAAGGGCTACCGTTTGGATGCGTTGAGCGAAGACGGATCGGTTGACGAGAATGCAGTAAAGGCTCTGTTTTGCAAGCTTGACGGACAAAATATTTTTGTAGAAACACTCGTACTCAACGCCGCCGACCAAGGACTTGGAGCAAAACTGTTTGAAAATCCGCTCAGCGATTTTACAAAGGTCCTCAACACCAACGTGGTATGGAATTTTGTCCTTTCCGAGCAAGCGGCAATGCGAATGAGGGAAAGAGGCGGCGGGAGCATCATTTTTGTCAATTCCAACACCGCATATCGCGCGATCCCCGACCGTGTGGCATACGTTGCCTCCAAGGGCGGTCAGCTTGGGCTGATGCGTGCGCTGTCCTTGGATCTTGGCAAATATAAGATCCGTGTCAATGCAGTTCTCCCCGGTATGATCATCACCGACCGCTGGGAAAAGAATCCCGAATTTTATGCCAACGTTCCCTCTCGATTTACACCGCTCGGAGAGGTAGCGACAGGACATGACGTTGCCGATGCCGTCTATTATTTTGCCGCCTGCGCAAACAACACCACGGGGGCTGAGCTTGTGGTGGACGGTGGAAATACGATCCAGCTTTATCCCCAAATTCCTCAAAAATAGAGTCCATTTGAAATCAACGAAGAAAGGAACCCCTATTATGAGCAACTATGCTGTCTCTCTCAATCAAAATCTGCGACTTGAGGAGCATGAATGTGAGCTTTGTATCATCGGAGGCGGTCTTGCAGGCTGCTTTGCGGCAATTGCCGCAGCTCGCAGAGGTACGGACGTCATTCTCATTCAGGACCGACCAATGCTTGGCGGAAACGCCTCCTCGGAAATCCGGATGTGGGTGCGCGGTGCCACGGGCTTTTGCAACAAGGAAACCGGATTGATCTCGGAGTTGGAGGAAAAGAATATCCACGGAAATCCCACGCTGGTGCATTCTTTGTTTGACGCCACCCTTTACGGCATGGTGGAAAATGAAAAAAATATTCGTCTGCTTTTAAACACCTCCTGCTGTGATGCAAAAACAGAAAATGATCAAATCGTATCGGTCACGGCCTGGCAAAGCACCACCTATACTTGGCATTGCGTCAAAGCAAAGATCTTTGCGGATTGCTCGGGCGACAGTATTCTCGCGCCCTTGACGGGGGCTGAATATCGTCACGGACGTGAGGGCAAGGACGAATACGGTGAACAGCTCTGTCCCGATACTGCGGACACCTGCACCATGGGAATGTCGATCATTCTTGCCGCACGCGAGACCGATCACCCCGTTAAATTCACTCCCCCACCCTTTGCAAGCGTTTATCCGACAGACGAAGCATTTGCCTGTGAGGTTGGAGATAATATTCACGCACAGATCCGTAATCACAACGTGGGAACCGACAAAACCAATCTTTGGTGGGTGGAGCTTGGCGGAAACGGACACTCGATCTATGATGCCGACAAGGTTGGCAGACGCCTGCTTGCCAACATCTACGGGGTGTGGGATCACATCAAAAACCGCGGTGATCACGGTATGGAAAATTGGGATCTTGAGTGGGTCGGCTTTTTACCCGGAAAGCGTGAGTCCCGCAGATATATCGGAGGCGTGGTGGTCACCGAGCAGGATCTTTTGTCGGGTGGACATTTTGAAGATGAGATCGCTTACGGCGGTTGGCCACTGGATGACCACAATCCCTACGGAATGGAAAAAAATCCATACAGCAGCATTCCCTCCCAAATGATCCCTGTCAAGGAGCCTTACGGACTTCCCTATCGGGCACTTTATTCCAAAAACATTTCCAACCTGATGTTTGCAGGCAGAAATATCAGCGTGACACATTCGGCACTTTCCTCCACGCGTGTTATGGCAACCTGCGCGCTGTTAGGGCAGGCAATGGGCTACGGTGCGGCACTTGCCATCAAATACAAATGCCTTCCCAAAGAGGTTTATCCCACGCATATCGGAGAGCTTCAGCAGGGGCTTTTGAATGACGGCGTATTCCTGCCGCATATCAAACGCGAAATATCGGCTTTGACAAGATCGGCAACGCTGAATCTTTCGGATGCCGACCGCGATACGCTTTGGAACGGCATCGAACGTCCCCGCAAGGAATACGGCGAAAATGCCATTGTTCAAAAGGTTGGCGACGAGCTGATCTTCCGCTTTGATAAGCCGCAATACCTTGATACCCTGCGGTTGCGCTTTGATCCCGATTTTTCAAGAGAATCGATCACGCCAAACAAAAAAATGCGCGTGTACGCCATGAAGCTGCACACGGGCAAGGATTTTTCTCCCGTAAGGGTTGCCGACACCATTGTAAAGGAGTTTTCGGTTTTGGCAGACGGAAAAGAGATCCTTTGCGTAAAAGACAACTATCTCTCTCTTGTCTGTCTCCCCTTAAGGGTGAGTGCAAAGGAGCTTCGGATTCAATGGCACAAAACAAACGGTGCTATGGTTGTTCGTTTGTTTGCCGCCGATCTGATCCATCAATGATAATCAATACTTTTAGGGCGGTCGCCACAGACCGCCCTTTTTGAATTGACAGCAAACTTTTTTTATGTTAAAATAAAGAAAAATGTCCGAAAGCGCAGAGGTTAACGGTTATACCTTATGAACGTTCAAAAGAGACGAAGGGAGTGAACAACGTGTCAATCAATTTTTCTGCCGATGCGGTGTGTGACGCGGCACTGTGTCGGATTGCCAATGGAGAGCCCGAAGCATTGAACGATATCTACCAAAAGCTTGGCAGACAAATTTATATGCTTGCATACTCCATTCTGCAAGATACGCACCGCGCGGACGACGTCATGCAGGAAACCTTTGTCCGACTGTTATCGGGCGCCAAAAGCTATCAAAAAGGTACGAATGCAAAAGCCTACATATTAAAGATCACACGCAATCTTGCCATCAGCGAGCTGCAAAAAAGAAGTCGTGAGGAGCTATGTGAGTATCCCATAGAGGAAAGTGTACCCGATACGGATGCCCCACCGCTCTCCTGCTTGGAATCCCTCTCCCTCTTGCGTCAGGATGAAAGGATCATCGTAATTCTTAAATTGGATTGCGGAGAAACACACAAAAAAATTGCGGGTATTCTCGGTATTTCCACCGCCGCCTGCGAAAAGAAATACCGTCGCGCCTTGGAAAAATTGAAGGAATATTACAAGGACTAATGCGACCTCTGACGGAATACCCATATTCAGAAAGGAGCTTTTATGAATTATAAACGCAAGCTGCAAAAGCAATTACAAGCCATTCCCCTTCCCCCCGCCGAAGCGGTTCTTCCTGCGGCGGCACAAAAGCACCCCAAAGCAACACTTCGTTACGGCAAACGTCCCATCGGCGTTACGGTCACAGCCCTTTTGCTTGCAGGCATTCTTGCAGTCGGAGGTGTTGCGGCAATTCCCGAGCTTGTCCGCTACCTCAATGCTCGTCAGATCACCGATCAAGGATATCGCATCACCGAGGTTCCCGACGGTTGGATCGGTATTGATGATCTTGACGACCTTGAGCTTTTACGGGATCCCGCAAATCGAAATACCAATTTCATTTTAATGAAGGATATTCAAATTCCAAATCAAGCCTACCAAAGTGGGGGACGCTATGAAAACGGCTTTCTTCCGCTTGGCACGTACGTTGAAAAAAATGATGTCGGAGACATAGAGCTGACCTATTATGATGGAACCTTCCACGGCAACGGTTACGTGATCAGCAATCTCAGATTGGGTGCCGAGCAAATCCCCTTGGGAACCACCCCCTGCACGCTGGTCGGGCTGTTTGGTTACACAAGCGCAAAAATCATCTACCTCGGTTTGGAAAACGTTGAAATCGAACTGTTGGATCCCCCTGCTGAAAACGATATTTACATTGGTGCATTGGCGTCAAAAGCAGGCGTTGTAGGCGGTTGTTATGCCAAAGACGTTACAATCAAGCTGCAAGCTCAGAGCGGCAACCGAAACACAACGGCGCTGGGAACGCTTTGCGGATATGCCGAGTATGTGGATTCCTGCTATGTCCGCAACGCAACACTGACCGTAAATGATGACAGCCGTGGAAGCATTCTTTTGGCAGGAGGAATTGCGGGAACGGCATTCTCCTGCGTCACCTCTTTTTTTGAGGGGAGCATGAGTGTCAACGCCCAAGGATATAAGCAATGCCTTAAGGATCCGATCAGTGCAATGCTCTACCCCGCATATATGCCCGTTCTACTCACCGAAGAAGCGATGAAGCTGGTTCAAGAAAAGCTAAAGGAAAGCGAGGCAGACGATTTTAACTATAAAAAATTCATGTCTTTTTATCAGCGTATTGACCTTGACAGCGTGGATCGGATCAGTAACGAGGATCGGGCAGAACACCGTGAAGAAGCCCTGCTTGCTTACTTTGAGCATCTCAATTCCACCAGCACCGCGCTTTATGAAACCGACGTCAGCCAAGTGCGCCTTTGGTACGTGCTTGACAGTGCCACCTCGGTGGAGGAGCTTGCAAGCAATTCTCAGCTACTCATAAATGCGTTTGGCAGTGCGGAGACATTTTCGGCATTTTGTATGGAGCATTATATCAAATGCGGACAGCTTTGTTGCTACTCCTTTGATATGGGAGCAAGCGTGTCACGAGAGGAGCTTGCAAATTTTGATTTTGACTGTTTGTGGATCGAAACTCAAGGCGGTGTCACGCTTCGCGCGTTTGAAGAATGAATGAACCTAAAAAAATGAGGGCAAAGCTTTTTGAAAAAGCTTTGCCCTCAAAGCAAATTATAAGCTTTCCGCATAGCGGACGGCTTCCATGGCGTCCTTGCAGTAGCGGTCCGCACCGATGCGCTCGGCATACTCTCGGTTCAAAACGGCTCCGCCCACCATGACCTTGCACCAAGGCGCTTTTTTTCGCAACGCCGCAATCGTTTCCTCCATCGCGGGTACGGTGGTGGTCATCAGGGCACTCAAGCCTACTAAGGGAGCTTGCAGGCGCACAACGGTATCCACGATCTCCGCTGTGGAAACGTCCTTTCCAAGATCGGTTACTGCAAAGCCGTAGTTTTCCAGCAACAGTCGCACAATGTTTTTTCCAATGTCGTGAATATCCCCCTTGACCGTGGCGATCACTATGGCAATTCTTTGCTCCTGCTCAGTCTTTTGGTTGGAAAGCACCGCCTTGATTTTTCCAAATGCCGCTTTTGCCGCCTCTGCGCTCATCAAAAGCTGGGGCAGATAGACCGTTTTTTCCTCAAAGCCCTTCCCTACGCGATCCAGCGCGGGAATGATCTCATTTTGCACGATCTCCATCGGAGAAACCGCCAAAAGAAGCTTCTCCGTTACCTCCTCGGCAGATACCGTGCGCCCGCTGATGATCGCCTCTTGCAACGCCGTTCCCTCTTTTCCCGTTTCTCCTGATGTAGATGCGGGCGCTTGCGCGGCAAGTGCTGCAACGGTAGGTGCAAACACAATATAGTCGGCACAGTTTTCGTCGTTTCCGTTCAAAACGCGAAAAGCATGATAGGTCTTTTGCATCTCGGCAGAATAAGGATTCATGATCGCGGCGGAGAGTCCCCCCACAAGTGCCATGGCAAAAAACGTCCCGTTGATCACGTCGCGCTGCGGCAATCCAAACGAAACGTTAGAAACACCGAGAGACGTGTGGCAGCCAAGCTCGGTTCTGATGCGAGAAAGCGCGTCCAGCGTCACCCTTGCCGCATTTGCATCGGCACTTACCGTCATAGCAAGTGTATCAAAAATGAGATCCTTTTTGTCAATTCCGTATTCGGCGGCTACCGCCAGAATTTTTTTGGCAATCGCTACTCTGCCATCTGCGGTATCGGGGATTCCGTTTTCATCCAGCGTCAATGCCACGGTCAATCCACCGTATTTTTTGACCAACGGAAATATAGAACGCATGGATTCCTCTTTTCCGTTGACCGAGTTGATCATCGCCTTTCCGTTGTAGCGGCGCAAAGCTGCCTCCATTGCCACGGGGTCGGAGGTGTCTATCTGCAATGGTAGATCTGAAATCGCTTGCAATTCACCGCTGACACGACGCAGCATTTCCACCTCGTCAACGTCGGGCAAGCCCACGTTAACGTCAAGAATATGCACACCCTTTGCCTGCTGCTCCAAGCCCTCACGCAAAATGTAATCGACGTCGTTTTCGATCAATGCCTGCTTGAATCGCTTTTTGCCTGTGGGGTTGATGCGCTCACCGATGAGGATCGGTTCCTTGCCAAAGGTCACCGCATGCGTGTAGGAGGAAACGACGGTGATGTTCTTTTGAGAAAGCGGCAAGGGATTTACGTCCTTTGCTTTTTGAGTCAAAGCCCTGATATATTCGGGCGTTGTTCCGCAACAGCCACCCGCAATGCGTACGCCGTTTTGGATCGCATCGGCAACCTCGGCGGCAAAATCGGCGGGAAGCACGTCGTAAAAAGTCCTTCCGTCCTTGCTTTGCGGCAACCCCGCATTGGGCTTGAGCAGTACGGGCAGTGACGAAACGGCAAGGATCCGATCGATCACACCCCGCAATTGCTTGGGACCGAGCGAGCAATTGACACCGATCGCATCCGCCCCCATGCCCTCCAGCATTGCCACCATTGCCTCGGGAGAGGCACCCGTCATCAGCTTGCCATCCTCACCGTAGGCATTGGAAACAAACACGGGCAGGTCACAATTTTCCTTTGCGGCAAGCAATGCCGCCTTGGTCTCATAGCTATCGTTCATCGTCTCGATCATCACAAGATCCACGCCATATTTGACGCCAAGACGAACCGTTTGGGCAAAGATAGAGACCGCATCCTCAAAATCAAGGTCTCCGTAGGGCTTGAGCAGCCTTCCCGTGGGACCAATGTCAAGGGCGATAAATTTGGGATGATCTCCACTTGCCGCATCTCTTGCAGACTTGGCGTTGTTTACTGCAGCGGCAATGATAGGCTCCAATTCCTCTTTTGAAAAATGAAGCAGATTGGCACCAAAGGTATTGGTATTGACCACGTGGCTTCCCGCCTCATAATATGCGCGGTGGATCGATTGAATGACGTCGGGGTGTGAAAGATTCCACTCCTCTGGGCGCTCGCCTACACCCAGCCCTGCACCTTGCAAAAGTGTCCCCATACCGCCATCGAGATAGAGAATATTCTGCTTTAAAAATTCGGTTATTTTCATATTGATCCTTCTTTAAATGGATTTTTTCAAGCGGTTTCCGTTTTCATGCTACCGACGGATTCCCACGATTGCCGTCACCGACTTGGTAGGCGTCATCAACAGACTTTGGTTGAGAGAAAGTCCGATGCTATTGGGACAGTCCAGGGCACGAAAAATATCCTTTTGCAATTCCAGCGGCAAATCTCCGTAGCCGGGGCTGAAGCGGGGCTTCAGACGCCCGTATTTTTTTGCCATCTCACAGCAAAAAGTGTGGCAAAGAGCCTCGATCCGCTCGGTTCCGAGTGCCTGCAAGCAAAGTGCGCGTGCAGGTGACAGTCGACTGTATTTGGCGATCAGACGGTCGATCCCCAAGCCAAGCGTTGCGGCAAACAGGATGATGCGGTCGCATCCCTCAAGATTTTTAGCAAGAGAGCTACTGATCACATTTGTAAAACCGAGAGCAACCGTATTTTGAATGACGCAAGCATCAAACTCGCGGTAGCAAACACGTCTGCCAAAGCATTTACGTGCCTCATCTATACAAGAGAGCACTAACGCCTGCATCTCCTCGGATACCGCTTTTGTTCCCATATAGCGGAACACCTCCCAATCGTTGATGGGCGGTAGCGCGGGAGCGTTAAAAAATTGTACGTTTTGGTTCATTTTCCAAGAATATCCGAAAGATTGCTTTGAATCTTTTGCGCAACGTCGGGCTTGTTCATGGAATAAACGTGTACGTTGGTAACATTGTTGGCAAACAGATCAATGATCTGATCGGTTGCATAGGCAATGCCCGCTTGCTTCATGGCGGCAGGATCCGAGCCGAATTTATCCACAAGGCTTTTGAAGCGCTGTGGCATAAACGAACCGGAAAGCTTAATGGCACGCTCCACTTGATTGGCGTTTGTGATAGGCATGATCCCCGCAATGACGGGAACCGTAATGCCTGCCTCACGGATCTTATATAAAAAGTTATAAAGCAAATGATTGTCAAAAAACATCTGTGTGGTCAAAAATTCACATCCTGCATCCACCTTTTCCTTCAGACGTTTGATGTCCTCTTTTTGATTGACGCTTTCGGGATGGATCTCGGGATAGCAGGCACCGCCAATGCAAAAATCGGCATTGGATTCCTTTAATTCACAGATCAGATCTACCACATAACGGTAATCCCAAGCACTGCGATCCTCCTCTGTACGGTCAGCGGGAATATCACCGCGCAATGCCATAACGTTCTCAATCCCAGCGGCACGCAAAGCCGCAATCTTTGCCCTCACGGTCTCCTTGGTGGAGGAAACACAGGTCAGATGTGCCAGTGTGGGAACGCCGTGCAAACGCTTGATATTTTGCGCGATCTCCAAGGTGTATTGACTTGTTCCTCCGCCCGCGCCGTATGTAACGCTCATAAAGGCAGGATGCAGCTCGGCAATTTCCTCTACCGCCGCCTTGACACTTTCAAAGGCACTCGTTGTTTTTGGAGGAAAGACCTCAAACGACAGAGACAACTTATCCTGTTTTAATATATCAATCAATTTCATTTTTTCTATCTCTTTTCCATCGGTTTTATACGCAATCGTAATTTTTTACATCTATATTTTACCACAAAAAATTTCACTTGTAAAGAGATTTACAATAAAAAAGGGACACAATCGTGTCCCTTTCAATAAAAATGTTTTTTAAAACTTCAACGTCTGTTCCTGCTCGGTATCGCCCCAATTGCTGTTAAAAATCACATGACAGCTGTCGGGCGACAGCGTATACGCGCCCCCATAGAAGGGATACTTCTCGGTCAAGCGACGGCGCATGGAAATGACCACTGAGCGCGAACCAACCACCACGGGACAAGGCTGTCCCTTGTTGTCTCTTTCGCTTCCCACCTCGGAAACGTATAGCAGATGTCTGTGTCCACAGAACATCACCTGTGGCTTGATGTGCTCCCGCAACAATCTACACCACTCTCGGTAGGTTTCGTCCGCAATATCAAACGGGAACGGAAAATCCATGGTGAACGGCAGGTGGCAAACCACGATACGGTTCTTTACGCCCTCGGCTTCGTATTCCTTTTTGCAATTTTCGATCACTTCCTTGAGAAAATCGATCTGGCGGTTGCGAAAATCCTCGGAGCAAACCACGCCGCCGTATTCCTCACACTCATCGCGCTTATCCTCACCCGTATCCAGAACCACGCCCCAAATATGCCCCAGACGGAAGGTATAATAAGATTTTCCGCAGTCGGTAGGCGTATGATCGGGCAACAACTCGGCAGCAGAACCGCGCGTATCGTGATTTCCTCGTGCAAAAACAATTGGGATCTCCCCCTTTGTAACCTCAGAAGCAATGAGATGCACATTCTTAAAATCCTCAACCGTTCCACTATGATCGGGGATATCACCGTTCAGGATCAAAACGTCCAGCTTATCTCCAAAATATTGTGCCGCGGCGATCGGCTCCTCCACATATGCGTGTGCATCGGCAAGATGATAAATATGCACGGGCTCTTTTTCCACAGGACGGAAGCAGGATTCGTAGGTCATCACATCACCGGTTTTTGACCAATAAGGCTTTCTCTCGTGAACGACGCGGTAGCAGACCGTATATTTCTTTTCCTTATTCAAAAGCGCCATCGGTACGGTCATACGGTGCGTGGAACAAGCAGAACGGAAAATACCGTTGCAATCATCGTAAAAGCATTTGTCCCCTACCTGCACCCACATCACGGTCTCACAGGTAACGGGCACCATGATCTGATAGGTATCTTTGACCGCATAAACGATGGGTGTGGTTAAAAATTCAGCCGGAATGGTTTTCATATTGCTTCTCCTTTGTAATAATTTTTGAACTCAGCGGACATTGATCTCTCGCATCTGGTCAAACATTCTCTTGGTAGCGTTCAGCAAAGAATCCAGCATACGATGTACCCCCGAGAGAGAGGAAGCAACGTTTTTCTTGCCCGATTGGAACGAAGATGTGTAATCCGCATATCCTTTCAAAACTCCCGAGTTAATATTCAAAAAATCAAGATAAAGAGCATCTTTGATGATCGGAACCATTCTGGAGGATTCGGGATCGTCTGCATAACGGAAGGCAAGCAATTCTCCAAAGTAACGGTCGTACAAAATCTCGGTGGAAAGTGCATTCAGCGCATTTAACACCAACGCCGAAGCATGAAAATCGCGCGTATTGGTCAAAAAAGCAAAATAATTCAAGGAATAAGAGTAGCTGATATACTCTCCCTGCTCCTCATCCAACATGGGGAACGGAAGAAGTCCGTAAGAAACTCCCGTAGCGCGAATCTCGGGAACCATACGGAAGCAGGAATAGTGGAAGAGCGCGCGATCCTGCGTGAAAAGTTGGGCAGCCGCAAAGCCCAAAGGCGTGGTGCTGTGACAGAACGCCCAATCATTTTCCCACCAAAAATCAAAATATTTCTCATAAATATCAATATTTTTGGCACTGTTATATTGCCATTCTACGCTTCCATCCTCATGAAGAACCGAAAATTTTGCCCCAAGCTCAACCATGGAGTTTCCGCCACAATAAGAAGTAATTCCGTAAATACAATCGGAAGCTGCAAGATCGTCATCGGCGGAAAAATTGGCAAGAAAACCGCCGTTGACCGAATCCTCACGTGCGATCTGCTCACAATAGATCGAAAGCTGCTCCAGCGTCCAGGTCTTGTTATCAACGTAAGGATAGGGGTTCATTTCAATGGATGCCGCAAGCGGCTTGTTGTAAAGAAGCGCAAACATACTGTAATAGATCTCAAACTGCAAATCTCCATTACAGGTGATCAGACAATCGTTAAATGCGGCGTTTTTTGTCCAAGAGTCGAGCCACCACTCATCGTTTTCAAAATCAAACTCGGGAAAGGTCAACAGATTCATAAACCAACCTCTGACCTCAAGTCCTGCGCCCGGCCAACCAAGCACACAGTCATACTTGCTTTCACCGCCCAAAACATCCTGCTGAACATTGGCAATATAGGCCTGGGCAGTGGAATCACCGCCCTCAAACATCGTGATCTCCACGTTGAACAGCTCCTCGGCGAGCGCATTTCGCTCAAACACGGCGTCGTGCATGATCGTTCCGTCCTGCTCGGCATAGATAAAATCGCTGCGGTCGGTACGCGTGATCATGTTAAAAGGCGTGGGGGCACCGTTTTCATCTCCAAGATCCTCAATCTCAAACGGATATGTAATTTCTTCTTCAACGGTCTCGGACTCTGTTCCCACATCCCCCTGCGTTTTTCCGCCGTCATCCTTACAAGCTACCGTGCCAAAAACCATAGAAAGCATCAGTAGGAGGAGTAAGCCCCGTGTCCAAAGCATTTTTTTGTTTTTCATTCAAATTCTCCCTTCAAATTAATTTTGTTTTAAAAACAACACCACGGGATCCAACGTATTCATCGGACGTGTAACCGTAACGTTGTTGTTTTTCATGTAAAAGCCGATCTTTTCGCGTTTGCCGTCTGCCCTCAGCTGCTCCACGGACGTAACCTTGCCCAAAACGTCCAAAACAATTTGCTCAGCAGGATCCAAGCCGATGTTAAAGAGAACAACCATTAAGTCTCCATTGGGACATCTGCCCGCCTTGAGATAGACCTCCTCGTCTCCCACATAATAAACGGAAAGATTGCCCGATGCCCGTAAAAGCCTGACAAGCTCCGCCTTGCGTGACTCATTGAGGAAGGAAAACGCCTCGTAATAGGTAAACGACGTTCTCGGTGTACCCGAAAAAACGGTTGCACGTCCGCCATAGGGATTGTCGTAAACCGTAACTCCCGGAAAGAGCGGAATCTCTTGTTTTCCATTCTTCAAATGACATACAGTGGAATCGGCAATCACGCCGTCGCATTCGGGGATCAGCCGCTTTAGCCCGACCTGTGTTGCGCAAGGATTTCCGTTGATGTGCAACCGCTCGTAGCTTGCTCGCTCGCCCGTCCATGGCTCCACAGCAACGCCAAGATACGCGGCAAAGCCTCTCTCTCGCAGCTCCTGCGCTGTATCCGATGCTACAAAAAAGGGACCCTCACACATTTCGCGCAGTGCATCGTTATCGTAATAACCGCAGGATCCGTCCAAAAAGACGGCACCACCTTTTTTTCGTGAGAAATAGATCGGCAATCCCATACGCTCCAACACGCAAAATGCCCAACCGTTTTTAGGGGATCGCTTGTCAAGGCTGTAATCGATATCCTTTGGCAGAGGAATTCTGCACCCTAACCATTCGATCTGTCCAACAAGCTTGGCAAGTGCCCGATAAAATCCGCTATGCCCGCCCAGCTTTTTGCGATATGCCTCGCCGCTGGCAGGCTCAAATGCGGAAAGTCGGGTGATCCAGTGCTTTGCCCCCGTTGTCCCCTCCAAAATTGACGCTGTAAAATGCGAATGGAGCGAGCCCGCCCCCGTACTGTAACGGTTTTGCGGACAGGTGTCGGTTTCGGCAAGCACAATATCCACGCAACGATCCCGCAAATATCCGCACTGCAGGGCGGCACGGAACGCGATCTGACTGATGTTGCGCGCACCTGCGGGCGTATAATTTCCGTTGCTCAAGCGTACAATGGTGGGATTTCCCTCTCCCGCAAGGATATGCGCGATCTCGGCACCAAACTCCACGATGTGTCCCGTGGTACATATCGTTCCCTGAATGGTCGGGTCCACCGAATCAATGCCCTCGCGGATCGCTCTTGCAGCCCCAAGGGTGGCTTCTTTTTGTGTCTCCACAAAGGCGTTGGTGTATTCATCATGATTCTGATGCTTGCCATCCATGAGAGTTGCGTAAAGCTCCTCGCGAGAAAGTGTTTTGTTTAGTTTTTTACCAATTGCCTTCATGTGAAGCGGACAGCCGCAGCCTCGCCCCTCTCGCACCATCAGGCGAAAATCGTCATCCACCATAATGAGATCAGGAGAAAGAGCTGCCAGCTTAGCAAACTGATCCTTGAAATAAGCACGCACTCCCTCGTCGTAAGGACAGCAAACATATTGTGAAGCACCGTCGGAGACATTGACATATGCTTGAAATGGAAACATCTGATCCAACGGATATCCATGCCCTATCGTACATTGCACTAAAATTCCGCACGGAAGTCCTTTTTGTGCCAGCCGATAACGGAATAAGATATACTTTTCGGCTTCTATGCTTGCTTTGTCAATGACAGGATCGCCCTCCGGCACCAGCTTGATCATAAAAATCGGGCACGTGGCAATTCCATCATCGATCTGACGTTCAATGTCGTTGCAAATCTCCTCCAGATGATCAACGTCCAATGGCATAACAGAATATAAGTTCATATCCATAAAACATTTCTCCTTTCTGCAATCACAACAATCTTATAGATATTATACATCATTTTTTTAAAAAAGGAATGTCATAATGCAACTTGTTTTTGGCATAAAGTAACTTTTTTGTTGCTTTTGTGTCTTTTTGCATCCAATCACTCACAATCAACAGTTTCATTATAGCACATCCAACAAAAAAAGTAAATGAATTATTTGACTGTCAACGTAGTCATTTTAACTGTTTTATTTTTTATTAAAAAACAAGCGCACTGCCCTTGCGGACAATGCGCTTGCGATTATTTAAATTTGTAGGACAGATCCTAAAATCAACCCTTGATTGCAGCCTGTGCAGAAGGGAT
>JAGANE010000126.1 GCA_017624395.1 Clostridia bacterium | reverse complement strand
GTGTCCCGCCGGACACCGTAGGTGTCATTCTGAGCCTGTCGAACTTTTTCCACCGAGATCCCGAACAGTACTTCGTACCGTTCGATCCTCGCGTTGCTCGGATTTCGACTTCGCTCAGGATGACGCGGTGGAAAAAGCACGAGGCGTAGCCGAAGTGGAATCTCGGCGGGACGGGAGCGCTTGCACTCCTTCTCAGCAATGACACGCAAGCGTGTCGCAAAAAATCGCTGAAAATCAACCTTTTGCTTTGACAAAATCTTTTAAATTATCTCTTTTTTCTCTTGATCAATGCCGCAGCGCAGATCGTAACCAACAGAGAAATTGGCGCTCCCAATACCGAAACGGTACAGCCAAACAAGCCAACAGAGCTGTTGGACGGAGGCTGTGTCTGATTGGAGGCATCGGGCTTTTTCGTTTCCTCTCCGTCGGGCTTTTGATCTGTCTTGGAGGAGGTATCGCTCTCGGTGCTGTCTTGTGTCGTATGCTCGGTCGTTCCGTTCCCATCGGTTTCGGTAGGTGTCAATTGAGGAATCGTCCCGCTCTGCTTTTTGCCACAGACGCAGGTCTGCTCCCAAGTACCCGTGGCACTCTCGGTGGGCTGCTTTGTAACGGTCTTTTCGCCCCACGTGTGCGCCTCAAATTTTTCCTCTCCGCAGGAGCAGGTCGATTTATGCTGTGTACCGTCATGCATCGTCCAATTGCCAAAGGCATGTGTGTGCTGTCGGACGGTTACAACCGAGGTTGCCGTCAAGCCGTTGTAAACACCATCGCCCGTATAGGTCAGGGTAAAGGTGTAGGTCTTGTCGGCGTTGGGAAGCACGACCTTCCATGTGTTTTCTCCTGCCGTCGGTTGGATCGCAATAGAGTTGTCGTCGCATGTCAAGGTAAAGCTTCCCTCCAAGGCACCGCCAACTTGGAAGAAAACAGATCCGCCACCCGTCAGAATACCGCCATCTACGCCGCCCTCCAGAGACAGCTTGTTGGGATCGTAAGAGTCTTGGGAAAGCGTGGGATAAACAAAGCTTGCGCTCTGCCCTTCCCCCATAAAGCGGTCGTTGGGGGAATGATCTCGCGCCATCACGTCCTGACCGACGAGGAAATAATCGTTGGTGCGCGTGCTGTCATTCCACGTCACGTCCACGGCATACCATACCCCGTCCTCCATGTATACGTAGTTCCACATATGATCCTCGCCGTTGCCCACACCGCTGACCAAAACACAATGGATCCCCAAGCGGTCGCTGACCATCTTAAAGGCACGGGCGTAGCCCTCGCAAACCGGCTTGAGCGAGGAATTGGCATCGTTCTCCGTTTGGAGCTGATCCAGTGCGGCAAGCGGTGTCCAAGGATAGGAATGTCCGTAACCCGCACTGCCGTTGGCGCTTGCCGCAGCGGAATTATAATCATTATACTTGCAAAGCTGCTCGTTGACGTACTGCAATTGTCCGTAGCGCGTGTCCGATGCCGCCCTCGCCTGATTGGCAAGTGCCTCTACCGCCGCCTCCACGGTAGCAATGTCCGTAGCAAGCACGCGATCGTTTTGTCCTTCACCGTCCCAATCGGAAAGCAGATGAAAGCCGACCTCAAGGCTGATGGCATAGGTGTTTCCCGGAGCCAACGACACCTGTCCCTGCGTGGGCGTGCCGTTTTGCGAGATCACAGTATAGGCGTAAACGCCACCCGTCCAAAAGATGGCAGGACGGTCGCGGTCAAGTGCCGCGGCGGCATTGGAAAGCTGACCTAAAATTCTCCCCAAGCGCTCCGCCTCTGCGTTAAAGCCCGACACCAGGGCATCGTATTCCGCCTGCGTCGGTCTTTCGGGAATTGTGATCGAATATGGCTCTCCCACCGTCACGGGCTTGCCCTGCAGCAAAAGCGTTACGGCAGACTCGGTGCATAGTGCCTCGTAAAGCAGCCTTGCATCATCATTGAGCTGTGGCTTGAAGTAACAATACGGGTCGGTGTCTCCGGGCAAAAAGTCATCGGCTGCGGCAAACGTCTGCAAGGGCGTCAAAAGCACCAACGCCATTACCGTCAACAAAGCCGACAGTGCAAAAAATCCCTTTTTCATCATATACACTCCTTTATATCAAGTCTCCTATCTCTATACGTAGTATACCATACCCACCCAAGGATGTCAATAACGCTTTTGGAAAAAAGCTGAAAAGAAAGAACTTTTTTTGCAGCGAGAGAAATAACCTTTGAATTATTCACACGCAGTTCATGTTTTTTTGATATAATTAAATGGAATATTATCGCAGAAAGGTGCGGTGTGCAATTGATGAAAACTCTTGGAATTGATATTGGCTCGACCACGGCAAAGCTGGTGCTTCGCGACGGGGATCGTGTCTTATATGAAAAATACGAGCGTCATTTTTCGCAGGTGCGACAAAAAACGCTGGACATGCTGGCACAAATGCCCGACGTCCGTGAGAATGAAACACTTGCCGTTGCCATTTCCGGCTCGGCAGGTCTCGGACTTGCGCAGAGTGCGGGTCTTGCCTTTGTGCAGGAGGTCTTTGCCACGGGAGAGGCGGTCAAGCGCCTTGCGCCCGATACCACTGCCGTCATTGAGCTTGGCGGTGAGGATGCAAAGATCATCTTTTTTGAGGGCGGAACCGACGAGCGCATGAACGGCTCCTGCGCGGGCGGCACAGGTGCCTTTATCGACCAGATGGCAACCCTGCTCAACGTCACGGTGGACGAGATGGACCGCTTGAGCCTTTCGCATCAGCGCATCTATCCCATTGCCTCGCGTTGCGGCGTCTTTGCAAAAACCGACGTGCAACCCCTGCTCAATCAGGGGGCACGCAAGGAGGATATTGCCGCCAGCATTTTTCAGGCAGTGGTCAATCAGACCATTGCGGGATTGGCGCGCGGTCGCAAGATCACGGGCAAGGTGCTGTTCCTCGGCGGCCCGCTTTACTACTGCAAGGGACTGCAGCAACGCTTTCAGGAAACCCTGCAGCTCTCGGACGAAAACGCGATCTTCCCCGAGGACGGTCGCTTTGCCGTAGCCCTCGGTGCCTCGCTTTACGCCGAAAAGAACCAAACCACGGTCGTCTTTTCCGAGCTTTGCGAAGCCATTCGCGCAAGTCTTTCCCAAGCCCCCGTGGTCAGCCGTCTTGCTCCCTTGTTTGAAACGCAGGAGGAATACGACACCTTTGCCGCACGCCACGCCAAAGCAACGGTCAAGGAGACCGATCCCGCCCATTATGCGGGTAACGCCACGCTTGGCATTGACTGCGGCAGCACCACCACCAAGCTGGTTCTGCTTTCCGAGCAAAATGAAATTCTTTATTCTTATTACGCCTCCAACCTCGGCAACCCCGTTGCGGTGGTCAAGGAGCAATTGGAGCATATTTACGCCTTGTGCGGCGACCGTATTCAGATCACGGGAAGTGCCGTAACGGGCTACGGCGAGGAGCTGATCCGCGCGGCGTTTGGCGTTGATCTTGGCGTGGTTGAGACCATCGCGCATTACACCGCCGCAAAATTCTTCCGCCCCGACGTTGATTTTATCCTTGACATCGGCGGACAGGACATCAAGTGCTTCCGCATTCGCGGCGGTGCGATCGACAGCATCATGCTCAACGAGGCTTGCTCGTCGGGCTGTGGCTCGTTTGTAGAGACCTTTGCACGCTCCATGGGCTACGGCATTGCCGAATTTGCACAGCGCGGACTTTTTGCAAAGGCACCCGTGGATCTTGGCAGCCGTTGCACCGTGTTTATGAATTCCTCGGTCAAGCAATCGCAAAAGGACGGTGCTACCGTGGAGGATATTTCGGCTGGGCTTTAGGTCAGCGTGGTCAAAAATGCAATCTACAAGGTCATTCGCGCAGGCTCCCCCGATGAGCTTGGAGAGCATATCGTGGTGCAGGGCGGCACCTTTTACAATGACGCCGTGCTTCGCGCCTTTGAGCGCGAGCTTGGCAAGGACGTGATCCGTCCCGCCATCGCAGGCTTGATGGGAGCTTACGGCGCGGCGCTTTATGCACAACGTGTGAAGGGCTCCACCCTCCTTTCCGCCGCACAGCTCTCCACCTTTGAGCATACCGCCAAGGCAGCCACCTGCAAGGGCTGTACCAATCACTGCCGATTGACGGTCAATCGCTTTGGCGACGGCAAAAAATACATCTCGGGCAATCAGTGCGAACGCGGTCTGGGCTACGATACGGCAAAATCTGAAAGCGTTCCCAATCTGCACGCCTTCAAACGCGCCTATCTCAAAAATCTGACGCCCAAGGAAGGCACGCGCGGCACGCTCGGCATTCCCATGGCGCTTGGTATGTACGAGCTTTATCCCTTTTGGCACGGGCTGTTTTCCTCGCTCGGTTTCCGCGTGATCGCCTCCGAGCAATCCACGCGACACACCTACGAAAAGGGACAGTTCTCAATTCCCTCCGACACCGCCTGCTATCCCGCAAAGCTGATGCACGGACATGTGGAAGAATTGATCGAGGCGGGAGCAGATCTTCTCTTTTATCCCTGCCTGACCTACAACGTTGACGAAAAGGCGGCGGACAACTGCTACAACTGCCCCGTGGTTGCCTATTACTCGGAGCTGCTTGCGGGCAATGTAGAAAACCTGCAAAAAACGAAATTCCTTTACCCCTACCTCAACATCAATAACGACAAGGCACTTGCAAGCGGCGTTTTGAAAATGCTCTCCCCGCTCTATCCCGACCTGACCAAGGCAGAGATCAAGACCGCTGTCAAGGCGGCACGTGAAGCTTACGCACGCTTTATGCAGGCAGTACGGGACGAGGGAGAGTACGCGCTGAAATACGCACGCGAAAACAAAAAGCGTGTGATGATCCTTGCGGGACGCCCCTATCACATCGATCCCGAGATCGGTCACGGCATTGATAAGCTTGCCGTCTCCCTTGGATTTGTTGTGGTCAGCGAGGACAGCATCTGCCACCTGACCGAGCGTCAGCCCGTCCACGTACTCAATCAATGGACCTACCACGCGCGCCTCTATCGCGCCGCTCGCTACGCCACCGAGCATAGCGACACCGAATTGGTTCAGCTTGTTTCCTTTGGTTGCGGCGTTGATGCCATTACCACCGACGAGATCCGCTCGATTCTGGAGGAAAAGGGAAAATATTATACCCAGATCAAGATCGACGAGATCACCAACCTCGGTGCCGTCCGCATCCGTCTACGATCCCTGCTCGGTGCCTTGGAGCAGTAACATTTGAAAGGAACCGCAATGGATAATAATTATATTCAATTTACCAAAGAAATGAAAAAGGACTACACCGTTCTGGTGCCGAATATGCTGCCCATGCACTTTGAATTGATCCTGCAGGTCATGCGCAACTACGGCTACAAGGCAGAGCTTTTGCGCACCGACGGTCACGAGATTGCCGAAACAGGCTTGAAATACGTGCATAACGACACCTGCTATCCGGCACTTCTGGTCATCGGTCAGTTCATCAACGCCATTCAAAGCGGCAAGTACGATCCTCACAAGGTCGCGCTCCTGCTCTTTCAAACAGGCGGCGGATGTCGCGCCTCCAACTACATCTCCCTATTGCGCAAGGCACTGATCAAGGCAGGCTACGGCTACGTCCCTGTCATTTCCTTCAGCCTTGCGGGCATTGAAAAGCACCCCGGATGGAAGCTGACCGTGCCCATTTTGCACCGCATGATGTACGGTGTATTGTACGGAGATATGCTGATGTCCCTGGTCAATCAATGCAAGCCCTACGAGGTACATGCAGGAGAAGCGCAGGCACTTGCCGACCGTTGGACACTGCGCCTTGCCGATGAAATGGCAAACGAGCGCGTGCTTTCCTACCGCAACGTCAAAAAGAACTACCGCCGCATCCTCCGTGATTTCAACGCCATTGAGGTCAAGCGCACCAAAAAGCCGCGCGTTGGCATTGTGGGAGAGATCTTTGTCAAATATTCTCCGCTCGGCAACAACCGTCTGGAGGAGTTTCTCGTGCGCGAGGGAGCCGAGGTCGTGATCCCCGGCTTGACCGATTTTTGTCTCTATACGGTCTACAACAACATGGAGGACACACGTCTTTACGGTGTCAAACGCCTGAACGCGGCAATCTATTCGCTTGCCTACCGTTTTCTCAACGGCAAGGTGCGTGACATCATCAATATCATGCGTGAGGAAAGCAGCTTTACGCCCCCCACGCCCTTTCCGCACACGGCCTCTCTGGTGGAGGGCTGTATCCATCACGGAACCAAAATGGGAGAAGGATGGCTGCTCACGGCAGAAATGCTGGAGCTTGCCGACAGTGGCGTAAACAACATTGTATGCACCCAGCCCTTTGGCTGTCTGCCCAACCACATTTGCGGCAAGGGCATGATGAAGCCGATCAAGGAGCGAATCCCCGACGTCAACATCGTTGCCATTGACTACGACC
>JAGANE010000018.1 GCA_017624395.1 Clostridia bacterium | reverse complement strand
GGGCGTTTCTTTTTGCCGATGCCGCCCTCTGTGCTCTCGGCAATCGCCTTGGACGTTGCTTCCACCGATGCCAAAATCTCTCTCGCGCGCTTGATCACCTCGTTGGGCAGTCCCGCCAGCTTTGCCACCTCAATACCGTAGCTGTCGTCGGTGGAGCCGCGCACGATCTTGCGCAAAAAGGTGATGCTGTCACCGCGCTTTTTGGCGGCGATGTTGTAATTGACCACGCCCTCAAACTCCTCCTCCATGGAGGTCAGCTCGTGGTAGTGGGTAGCAAACAACGTTTTTGCGCCGATCTTGCGGCTGTTGGTGTACTCGACAATGGCGCGTGCGATGCTCATGCCGTCAAAGGTGGAGGTGCCGCGTCCGACCTCGTCATAAATGATCAGGCTCTTGCGCGTGGCGTTTTTGAGAATGTACGACACCTCGTTCATTTCCAGCATAAAGGTGGATTGTCCCGATGCAAGATCGTCCGATGCCCCCACACGGGTAAACACCTTGTCAACCACTCCGACGCGTGCCTCGGCGGCAGGAACAAACGAGCCGATCTGTGCCATCACGGTGATCAGCGCGACCTGACGCATATAGGTGGATTTACCTGCCATGTTGGGACCTGTAATCAGCATCAGGCGGTTAGCGGAGGTGTCAAGATAGACGTCGTTGGGAACAAAATAAGCGTCCTTGACAAATTGCTCGACCACGGGGTGTCTGCCGTCCTTGATCTCGATGACGTCACTTTGATCAATTTCGGGACGGACGTATTTGTTTTTGATCGCCACCGTGGCGAGCGAGAGATAGACGTCAATCTCTGCCAGCAGGGCGGCGGTCTTTTGTATCCGCGCGCTTTGCTCGGATACGTAGTTGCGGATTTCCTGGAACAGCTCGTATTCAATGGCACAGATCTTGTCTGCCGCACCGAGGATCGTTCCCTCCAGATCCTTCAATTCCTGCGTGATGTATCGCTCGCAGTTGGAAAGCGTCTGCTTGCGAATATAGCGGTCGGGTACTTGATCGATCAGGGATTTTGTTACCTCGATGTAGTAGCCGAACACCTTGTTGTAATTGACCTTGAGCGTTTTGATGCCCGTTGCCTCACGCTCCTCCTCGGCAAGCTTTTCCAGCCAGCCCTTGCCGTCCTGCATCACCGAGCGCAGATAGTCCACGTCCTTGTGATAGCCGTCGGCAATGATACCACCCTCGCGCAGAGAGAATGGCGGATCCTCGGTGATCGCCTCGGTTACGGTCTTGTAAACGTCCGAAAGAACGTCCAATTCATTGCAGACGCGGCAAAGCTCCTCGCTTTGGCATTTTGCCAAAAGCCCTTTGATCTCGGGCAGGACTGCCGCCGTATTGCTGACCGCGCGCAGATCCTTTCCGTTGGCGCTTCCGTAAACGATACGGGTGATAAGACGCTCCAGATCCAATACGTGTGAGAGAGCCTCGGCAAGCTCCTCGCGCAGCATAAAGCTTGCGGCAAGCTCCTCAACGGCACCCTGACGCTTGACGATGGCGGAGGTGGAAAGCAGCGGATGCTCCACCCATTTGCGCAGCATGCGCGCACCGGGTGCGGTCTTGGTCTTGTCCAATACCCACAGCAGCGAGCCTTTTTTCTCCTTGGTGCGCATCGATTCGGTCAGCTCCAGATTGCGACGGGTGTTGATGTCCATTTCCAGATACTGTCCGTCGGAATAAACGTTTAGCTCCTTGATATAGGAAATGTCGCTTTTTTCGGTGTCGATCAGATAGGAAAGCACCGCGCCCACTGCGGTAACGATGGCTTTGTTTTCCAAGACCTCGGAACGAAGCTGCTCGCCAAATTGTGCCTTGACCATTTCACGGGCAAGCACGGGATCAAAGCGCGCGCCCTGACCGTCGTTCAGCATCATGTTGCGGTGAGATACGATGAACTCTCCGATCTCCCCCATGTTGGCGCGCTTGAGATTGCAAAGGATCTCACGCGGTGCGTAGGTGCCAAGCTCGTTGCGGAGCCTTGCCTCCATGTTGTTGCCGTCAAAGCTTGTGGCGTAGATCTCCGCGGTGGAAATATCGGCAAAGCAAACGCCAAACTCAAATTCTCCCATATAAAGCGCGCAGAGATAGTTATTTTTATGCTCGGAAAGGAGATTGCTCTCGATCAGGGTTCCGGGCGTGATGACGCGAACGACCTCACGCTTGACAAGCCCCTTGGCAAGGGCAGGATCCTCGGTCTGCTCGCAAATGGCGACCTTGTAGCCCTTTTCGATCAGCTTTCCGATATAGCCCTCGGACGAGTGGAAGGGAACGCCGCACATCGGTGCGCGCTCTGCCTCACCGCAGTCTCTGCCCGTCAGTGTCAGATCCAGCTCTCGCGATGCCAAAATGGCATCGTCAAAGAACATCTCGTAAAAATCTCCGAGACGGTAAAACAGGAGAAAATCCTTGTACTGGTCCTTGACCTGAAAATATTGCTCCATCATTGGCGTCATGGCGGAAAGCTCCTTTGAAAAAAGAATAAGAATGGTTATGCAGTATTTGGCGGGGAAAATGAATTTTTTAAATCTATCAGATCTGCCAAGCCCCAAGTAAGCTTGACTTTAGTGGCAGCCGCCGCAGGTGCTGCAATTGTGCGTGCAGCCGCTCGGCTCCTCGCCCGTGATCTGTGTCATAATGGTCTGGTTGACACTGTTCATCAGCTCGTTGACCTCTGCCTGTGCGCGGTTCAGCTCCACAAAGGTCGGGTTCTCGGTGATCTGCTTGTACAGATCGTCAATGCGGCGTTGAATGGTTTCGATAAAATGCAGATCTCGGTCGGGCTTTGCAACCTCTCTTTGCATTGCCTTTTGCTGAACGTCATACTCCAACATACATTTTTGCAGTGCGGGATCTGCCTCATAAGCCTTTTTGGCATTCTCCAATGCGATCAGACGTGTATCGTCCTTCAGTTTGTTGCCAAGAGCGGCGGCAAGCTCAAAAATTTCCATAATCGTTTTGTTCCTTTCAATTGTTTGTTTTATATTTTCTTTCCGTAGAGTGCAAACGCATCGGCGCGTTCCACCAAAAAATCTACGTATTTGCCCGTGTCATCGGGTGTACCCTCAAAAAAGGCGATCTTGTTTCCTTCGGTACGTCCTGCGTAAAGTGCGGGATTGTTTTTGCTCACCCCGTCGCAGAGGACGCGAAGCGTTTTTTGCACAAGGGGTTGATTTTTTTCCAACGCAATGGCGTTTTGCGTGGCAAGCAGACGTTCAAAGCGCGCGCTCTTGACGGCAGGAGGAATCTGATCCTCCTTTTCTGCCGCGGGTGTTCCCTTGCGCGGAGAGTAGATAAAGGAATACAGCATATCAAAGCGCACGCGCTCCAGCATGGCAAGCGTGGCTTCAAAATCCTCCTCGCTCTCACCGGGGAAGCCGACGATGATGTCCGATGTCAGGGTGACGTCGGGCATTTTCTCGCGCATATAGTTGACCGTATCAAGATATTTTGTGGTGTCGTAGTGGCGATTCATCGCGCGGAGAATGGGATCGCTGCCCGATTGCATTGGCAAATGGAACTGGTGCGCAACGTGCTTTGATGCCGCCATCACGTCGATCAGCTTGCGGCTGGCATCCTTGGGGTGGCTGGTCATAAAGCGCAGGAGAAAATCCCCCTCAATTTTATCAAGCTCGCAAAGCAGATCGGCAAAATCGTAGGGGTATCCGCTGTCCTTGCCGTAGGAGTTGACGTTTTGTCCCAGCAGAGTGATGTCGCGGTAGCCGTTGTTCACCAGCTCCGAGACCTCGCGGACGATCTCCCCCATCTCCCGACTGCGCTCGCGGCCACGCACGTACGGTACGATGCAGTATGAGCAAAAATTGTTGCATCCATACATGATCGACACCCATGCGCGGTAGCTGCTTTCGCTGTGGATCGGCAAGCCCTCGGCAACGAGATACTCGCTCTCCTCTGGGCAAAAAACGCGTTTTCCATGCTCGATCTTTTGACAAATGAGCTGTGGCAAACGGTGCAGGGAGGAGGTTCCAAAGACAAAATCCACGTAAGGATAACGGTGCTTAATGTCGTCCTTGCGATGCTCCTGCGTTACCATACAGCCGCAAACGCCGATGAGGAGCGATGGATTTTTTGCCTTGAGATGCTTGTACTGCCCGATGATCGAGAGCGCCTTTTGCTCGGCATGCTCGCGGATTGCGCAGGTGTTGACAAGGATCAGGTCGGCATCATCGGGCGTCTGTGTCAGCACGTATCCCATGGAAAGGGACATTCCCGCAAGCTTTTCGCTGTCCGCCTCATTTTGCTGACAGCCAAAGGTCAGGACAAAGGCTTTTCTTCGTCTGCCCGTTTCGGTGGCGTAAGCATCGTTTTCCTGCCGTAGGCGCAGCGTATAGACCTCTTGCGCGGCGACCTCCTCGCGCGGTAAAATGTTTTTTTCGTTCATGCGATCCGCCCCTCCGATCAATCCTAATACTTCAACTTATTATTATACACCATTTTGTTTGAAAAGTCAAGAAAAAAGATGGGGAAAAACCAATGGTTTGGTTTTTCCCGCAGTTCCTTATTTTGCTTTGAGAGCCATATCCAACCAGACAAGTCCGATCGTAAAGGCATCGTGAAGTCCTTGCTTCATTCCTTGCTTAATGATCTTGGTGGGATCCTTGGAGTCGATCACCTGAATCAATATCTTTTCGGGAATCTCCTTGCCTCCCACATTTTTTGTGGACATGATCTCCAAAATGAGAATGCACTTGTCGTTCATATCGCCGTAGCAGATCGTGTTTTCCTCACGAACCAACGGCTTATCCAGATATTCCAGATACTTTCCCTCAACCAAGGGGCGCGTTTCCTGTGCCATCGTTGTTCCTCCTTTTATCTTCGATTGCCGTGCGGCATAATAAGCTATCTTATAATATACTATATTTTTTATGCCTTGTCAATACCCATTTTTTGATTTTTGTTGCGGTGACGAATGTCCTTGCGTATCACGGCGCTCGTTTTCCACAGCTCCGTTTCGTTTTTTGCGCTTGGCAGACAGAGGGTATAGAGCGAATAGGCACGGCGCTCCAATTCAGCTTGACGGAGCGCGTCGGGGGTGTTGGGAAGATCGGCACGTCGGGTGACCACGGGGATTGATGCGGATCTGCGACATGCGGCAAGGAACCCGCAGCCAACCTCGGTTGCCGCCAAAAGGCGCGCATAGGCGGGGGAGGTGCGAAGATCCTCGGGGGTGATTCCCGTCAGGGCAAAAAGTATGCCGCGACGTAATCTTGCGTTGGTGTATTTTTTGGTGGCGGAAAGCAGAAGCAGCTCATCCAAGGAGCTTGCATCCTTGGCGCATTGGGCAAGTCGATTGCCAAGACCGCCGCCAAGCTCGGCAATTGCCTCCAATTCATGGGCAGGCGTCATGCGGAAATGCCCCAGAATCCACCGCTCGGCATACAAAAGATCGGCGGGAGCCTCGGTTGGATGATTTTGATAGAGCTTTGCGACGGGGACGGGCAGATAGGGAAGTACCGAGGGGAGTCCGCGTTCCTTCCAAAGACGTCGCAACGCCGTGGCAGAGGGGTATTCTTCACCATGTAGGCACTCCTGCCGATAGGTCGCCCCCTCGCGCTTGAGGGTGACGGGAGACATGGGGGAATGCATACGTCGGAGCGCACGCAGATAGGAGATGCCGAGAATATCGTTGGAGCCAAGAGATGTTTCCAATTTGGAAAACGCTTGCAGGGCATCCAGATACGCCGCCGTGCTGCCATCGTTTCCCTGCACGCTTTTGGCGTAGTATGCGAGGAATTCCTCCTCGTCGGCGGTATTTGCAAGACGTGAGAGCAGGGAAAGGTCGCCGCATTCCGATCCAAACCAAAGCTCGCTGACGCCGAGACGGGAGAGGATCTCCACGCCTGCGGCGGCAAAAAACTCGGCACTTGCCGCGCAATAGGGGAATGGCAGCTCCAATACCGCATCGGCACCGCCGCAAAGGAGTGCCTCAGCGCGCAGATGCGCAGGGGAGATCGACGGCTCGCCGCGTTGCACAAAATATCCGCTCATTACGCAGATCACCGCCTCGGCGCCCGACTTGCGCGCTTGGCGGATCAGATATTCGTGTCCCCCGTGAAAGGGATTGCATTCACAAATGATTCCAACGGTATGCACGGCGTCCTCCTTGCTTTTGTCTTTGTGTTCGTTAGCGTTATTATAGCATACTTTGCATGGAAAGTCAACCGACAGCGCACGAGAAAAGGGGGCGTGGGGCGTAAAAAATAAATTATTGAGCGGAAAAGTCACTGAATTATCAAAAAAACTATTGACAAATGAACGAAAACGGGGTATAATATTTAATATCGCATTTTATGTCAATCGAAAGGGAGGTATGATCGATGGTTTTGGATATGCGTCCGATGCTGCGAGGCGAGGTCGACCGAATCACCGTTGATTATACGCTTACCCCTCAGCAATTGGACGGCGTGGAGTTTGAGGGCGACGCGCACGTGATGGGTGAGGTGACCGACGAGGCGGGCTATATGCGCCTGACCTTGACGGCAACCGTGGCTTATCATACGACCTGCGCACGTTGTTTGGACCGCGTGGACGGAGATTTTTCGGTCCAATTGGAACGCACCGTTGCCGCTGAGGGAACGCTGACCGAGGAACAGCTGGAGGAAAACGTTGATGAGTACGCCGTGATCGAAAACGGCACGTTGGACGTGGACGAGGCGATCCGTGAGGAGCTGCTTTTGTCGTTTCCCATGAGGGTCCTTTGCAGTGAGGAATGTCTCGGACTTTGCCCCAAATGCGGAAAGCCAAAGCGGTTGGGAGACTGCGGCTGTCCTACGTTTGAGCCTGATCCGCGGCTTGCGATCCTCAAAACGCTGTTTGACAAAAATGAGGAAGAAAATCAGTAATTCAACGTGAAACATAAAAAGTTCACGCAAGAGGAGGTGTAGACATGGCAGTACCGAAGAAAAAAGTATCGAAAGCACGCAGAGACAAGAGACGCTCCAACAACAGCAAGCTCTCTATGCCCGGCATGAACAAGTGTTCCAATCCGGCTTGCGACGCGTTTGTAAAGAACCATTGCGTCTGCAAGGTTTGCGGCTTTTATAACGGCAAACAGGTTCTGGACGTCAAGAAGGATGCTTGATGCTACCGTGAGACCAAGAAAAAGGAGAACTTACCGCACAGGAAGTTCCCCTTTTTCTTTTTGTTAAACGAAAACCACCAGCAGTGCTGGTGGTTCCAAAAAGCTTTAGCTTTGCATAGTTCCCGCCGCAGCGGAGGCTCCC
>JAGANE010000017.1 GCA_017624395.1 Clostridia bacterium | reverse complement strand
TGCCATAAATATTTTCTCCTAACAAATTGTGTTTTAATAATTATACCATAAAGTATCGAATTTGTAAATAGAAAAGACTGTCTCTTTCATACATCTTCTTTGTGAAGGTTCGAATCTCTCTGTCCGCACCTTTTCTTCGTTTTTTACAGCAGCATAAAACGAACAAAAGGTGAACGCCACTTCTGCTCCTGCAGGCAGAAAAATAAGATCCACAGTATCATCAACTTCATTATATCACATTTTGGCAAATAAATCGAGGCGCAGCCTTGTATATCATCCGCAACCTGTTGCGGTATATCATCAATGCGGAGCATTGTATATCATCAAGCCGCAGGGAGATCCAGCCCCAGAGGGGCTGATGAGATACAAGGGCGGCTCGCCGCCCTTGATGATATACACCGCACGTTGTGCGGCGATGATATACCAAGCCTGCGGCTTGGATAAACAAAAACAGAACATTTGTCTACGACAAATGTTCTGTTTTTGTTGGCAGGGGCAGGAGGAGTCGAACCCGCGACCCACGGTTTTGGAGTGGCTCTAAAATGCGAAAAACTCTTGTAAATCCTCGTTTTTTCGTATGTTTTAGCACCTTTTTCTATCAAGACCGTGTGTCGCAGTTGTGCCTGAAAATTTTTGATGCTTTATTGATGCTATGAGAAATTCTGCCCTTCATTATTGGCAACACTGTGATTTTGATGCTCTTCAAAACTCAAAATTTGCATCGCAGTAAGCAAAGAATACAAACGGTGTTGATAACTCTCACACTGGTATTTCCACCGCAACCAATCTTGTGGGTATATCTCCTTGTTGCTAAAAATACCACCCCTGTGGGCAATTCACCAAAGCTTCGTTTCCTCGCAACTGTGTATTCTCTTGAAGCTGCAAAAACAGGCTTTAACACAACCGCAAAATACGAGGGATACAATGGAAAAAATTATAGTCTTGACAAGCTTGGCTTTTTTTAGTAAAATATAATATAGACATTTAAATGCGAAATAATGCAAGGAGGATTTCCGACAATGTTTGTGCGTTATATGGCGGGAGAAGGGGAAAAATACCTGTGGGAGGAAGATGATTCCAATGTATTCAAAAAGATAGAAGGATGTTCTTATTACAAAAAATGCGTCTACCTTTATCCAACGGAAAAAGAAATGCCCTCACTGTGGCTTTGGGTGGTCGGACACGAAAAATCTGATCCGTTAAAGTTTGCGGAAAACCGAGTGTGGAGAACACGACTGATTTTACATTTTTGTGTGAAGGGAAAAGGTTTTTATAACGGAGAACCGATCACACCGGGAACTGCATTTGTATCATGGCCGTTAATCCCGCATTCTATTGCTGCCGATCCCAATGATCCATTTGAATTTTATTGGCTGATGATCAGAGGGGAAGAGGTGGTGCCGTTTGCAAAAAAAATGGGATTGGATCCTTTGAATTTGATTTTCCCATGTGACTACATAGGAGAAATCGTTCCATTGTTAGAACATTATATTCATTTAGACCATAAAAAAATTGATTTACTTGATTATTCAACCGCACTGATGAAAATGGCGTTTTCCTTCCAGAAAAAGAGTGTGGCAGATAATAGCGAAGGACAGTCATCCGGTAAGCACTACAACAATTATGTGGAGTTAGGCAAGCATTTTCTTCATGACAACAATTTCTCGCTTTCTGTTTCGGAGCTTTCGAATATGTTGGGGATTTCTCCAAAGCATTTTAACCGCGTGTTCAAAGAGGCTGTTGGAATTTCGCCAAAGCAGTATATTATGGAGAGACGTTTGGAGCTTGCATTGACGTTGCTTAGAAACGGCATGTTACCCACCGAGGTTGCCACTATCGTCGGATATCAGGACTATACGCTATTTTACAGAGCATTTACCAAGCAATACGGGATTGCACCCAAAAATATCAAAAATGTGTAAAAATGCAATGTATTTGCGAATTAACACAATTTACTTTATAATATACCGGTGCTATAATGAGTGCGGGGACTTCGAGAATTGGAGGTCCCCGCATAAAAAATATAGGGAGATATTTATGAAAAAGACTGCTTGGCTCTTGCTACTAACGATTTTATGTGGAATATTGACTTTGCCTATAACGGCAGAACCGATTTCCAATAATGGGGTTTTGGCACATTGGAAATTTCAAAATCAGGAAGGGTATTATACCGGTAATATTGATACCGATGAGTTGAGGTTTGTGGATCTTTCGGGAAACGGAAATGATTTGGTTGCGCGTTCTGTGGGAAACGGCAACCAATTGGATATTTTCTCATGGGATACGGGAGTTGATCTTAACGGATTAAAAAATACGGAGACTGTTACTTCGCTGAAGTTTAATAATTCGTTGTCGCAAGCCAAGAGCGTTGATCCTTATGACGCATCGCAAACAACGTTCAGCGGAGCTTACGTTTCGGGCAAATATCTGGAAACAGTTGAGAATGCTTCGCTAAATTCCTTGACAGGGAAGAACGGTTGGACTGTTGAGATCATTTTTAAAATCTCTCCCGAGTGGAACAATCAATACAACCGATACACGGGGCTGTTCTCTCGTCAGGGCGTTGTGAAATGTCAAAATGAACCGGCATTGTCGTTGGCACTTTCTGAGGGTTCGGATGGGAACGAAGATGGAGCGATCGGAGGCAACGGTACAACGGGTCTGCAATATGTCCATGTGGATGCAAACGAAAACAAAACGAATATAGAGTTTGCAGACGGACTTCACGCAGATGAATGGGTTCATTATATGGTTGCATGCAACGGTATTACAACGGCTCTCTACTGTAACGGTACCTTGGTCCGGACTGTGACCGAAAGCGGCAAGATCGCAACGGTGGATTCTTCCTTTGGCTGGGAGATTGGTGTTGGCAGAAAGCTACCTGGCGCTAACGATCAGACAATGAACGCTGTTGATCCCGAGGGATTGATTCGCCGCTTGTTCTGTGGCTCTGTTTCGGAAATACGTGTGAGTGAGGGGGCGCTCTCGGTGGAAAACTCTTTGCTCAATACCAATGAAACGCCGAACGGAGAGACCGATGAAACAGAAACAATGCCTTCAGAGCAGATGAGCGAGCCTACTGTAACAACTCCCGTTCAAAGCGAAACGACGGGATGTAGTTCGGTCGTAACAGTTGTTGGTGTTGTCCCGTTGCTTTGTATGATCATGGCATGCGTTTTTTTGCGGCGTTCAAAAAGAAGCGTTGGGGGAAGGGCGCGGTAGCGTGTTTTGATGATACAGAAGCACGGACGGTAAAAATGCTTTCGATGTATGAAGTTGGCTTAGTGAAAAATTAAATTGTTGGAATTGAAAAAATAAATGTCCGAAAAAACAATGTTTTTGCGAATTATTACAATTTACATGCGTCTTTCCAAGTTGTAAAATATAAGTATGGTAAAATCAAGTGTACGATGACAGCACTTGAAGTGCTAAAAAACGAAAAGGAGTAAAGAAATGAAAAAATGTCATTTTCCCCAAATGCACGGAATGGTGCGGTTTCTCTGCCTTGCGTTGGTCATGCTGATGCTGGTAACGGCGGTCGCGTCCTGTTCCGATGAAAAAACGCCACCTGTTGACACGGGAACGGATCATCAGGGAACCGAACAGAACACCGGTGATGGATACGATCCCGAAGCGGCGCCAACGCCCTACCTTGAGGATTTTGGAGGCTACGAATTTCGTGTGCTGACACGTGGTTCCGGTATGTGGACGAGTGATGATATTTCGGGCGACTACATGGGAAGTATCATTGCGCAGGCAGCATACAACCGCAATGAGTATCTTGGTGAACGCTACAACTTCAGCGTTTACGAATACAAGGCCGACGATTGGGTGACCACTGCAAGAAACACGGCGCTGGCAGGCGGCGATGAGGCTTACGACATGTGGAGCTTCAAGATGAACGATATGCCATCTTTGGCGCAGGAAGGCTTGGTGTATGATCTGAACACCGTCTCCTGTATGAATATCGATGCGGCATATTACGACCAATCGTTGCGTTATCAGGGAACCTTTGCAAACCATTTGTTTTTCTTGACGGGAGATCTTCTGTATCAGGATGACTTGGCAACCGAATGTGTTGCGTTCAACGCAACCATGTTTGATGAGCTGAATCTTGAAAGTGCTTACAGCATGGACATGTACGAGCTGGTAGATGCCGGAAAGTGGACGTTGGCAACCTATACGGAGCTTGCGCGTATGACAACGGTTGATAAAAACGGCGACGGCGCTATGGATAACACCGATTATTGGGGCTTTTGCTATGAGCCTGCTGATATTCTGACGCTGAATATTGCAGCCGGCAACTCCTTGTTACAAAAGGATGCAGACGATATTTTCGTTTTGAACAGCACCGAAAAACAGATCAATGATCTGCAGAAGATCATGGGCTTCTTGAATTCCGGCTATGCGGTAGCAGGAAACTGGGAGGATTCGGTATTTACAAGGAATGTGCAATTTACCGAGATCTGCGCGGTCATGGATCTGGCTACCTTTGACGGCGAGGGCTTGAACTTTGGTGTTGTTCCTATGCCCAAGATCGATGAGGAACAGAAAAATTACAATTCTTTTATCTCTACTTACGGTTCTAACTGTATTACCATTTGCACTACGGTGCAGGGCGAGGAGCTGAATAAGGTTGCAAATATTATTGATTTGCTTTCTTATGAATCGAGACAGAGCGTTTCGCCGCAGTTGAACAAGTATATCTTTGGTGCTTACGTATTGCAGCATGCTGAGGATGTACGTATGTTAGAAGTCGTTTTTGCCAACCGTCGCTACGAGCTTTGCTATCTGTGGTCTACTGGCGGACTTTACTCCAGTATGATTTCGGTTTGTGAAGCGAAGGGGGAAGGTCTCGCCGGTGTATTTGATAGCAGTAAGGGTGCTGTTGAGGCATCCGTTGCCCGTAAGCTGGAGCGTTTGCAAAACCTTGCTTGATATTGAGAGAAAGGAGGCTAACACTATGAAACAGTATGTGTCCCCTTGCGTTTTAACCATTGAGCTGTCTATGGAAGACATTCTGACCGAATCGACCAGCTTAGCTGTTTTGTATCAACCAAACGGTGATGCGATTGATAACGTAAGTTGGAATGGTTTGAACGGCTGAAATGAAACTTGATTCCTGAAAATCAAAAAACAAATTAAAATGAAAAGGAGAATTTTTACCATGAAAAGAACAACGCGTATTCTTTCTGTCACGCTTGCTGTGCTTCTCATGATCACGGCAATGCCGCTTTCTGTAATTGCAAAAACCTTGACGACTCCCGGGTATACTCTTGACACGTCTCTCACGCAATGGGTGGCAGACCCCGAAAGCAACCTTCTTTTGGACATTGACAACCTTGCCGATACTTCCAATGCGGTAGAAGGTAGTCAGTATACTTACACTACCGAAGGCGCGATCATTCAGAACGCTTCTGAGCGTCCTGAAGGTGATACCGTGGTAACCGACTACAACGGAAACGGTCAATGGCAGACCTATATTGGTCATACGAATCTTCCGTTGACCGAAACCTCCAAGTATACCATTTCCTTTGACGGAAAAATGATCGCAGACTTCAATTACGGTGGCTTCTGCTTTACCGCACCGGGTGCCATTGGAGATCAAAGTGAATACAGAACGACACAAGGCGTTTACTTTGCATACGGTGATTGTAACGGCTCGGGTGATGCGTACGTTGCGACCGGTATGAACTGGTGGGAAGAGGTTGCCGCTAACCGTCAGGTTTCCATTGGCGATGTAAATGTAAAAGAACAGCATGCTTACCTGATTACGATCAACGGATTTGACGTGAGTCTGTATATTGACGGTCAGAAGATGGGAACTATGTTGCTTCCTGAAGATTATTGGGGACTTGGAACCTATATTTCTCTGGGTGTTCGCTCGAGAGCCAATACTACGGGTGAGGGATCTGAGGTCGCCGTGATGAAGAATATCAAGGTGTATGACGGCGGTGTTGTAGAACAGAAGATCAACGAGCTTCTTTTGGACATTGACAACCTTGCTGACGAAACCAATGCGGCTGAGGATAGTTCTTATTCTTATACTGCACAGACCCCCCAGATCCAGTACGATAAAGAATATGTAGACGGCGATACCCTTCGTGTTTCCGAAGGGCTTGGAAATGGTCAGTGGGCAAGCTTTGTTGGTCATACCGATCTTCCGCTTACCGCTACTTCCAAGTATATTATCACCTTTGACGCAAAGATGATCGCTGACTTTAATTACGGTGGCTTTGTATTTTCTGCACCGGGCTCTATCGGCGATATAACGTACAATAACACGACTTACGGAGTATATCTTGGTTACAGTGAAAACGAGGCGTATCTTGCACCCGGTATGAAGTGGTGGGAAGAGGTGTCTTCGGCTAACCAAATCTCGTATGGCAACGGCATCAATGTAAAAGAGCAGCAATCTTATATTATCACGATCGATGGCTTTAAGGTCGGCTTCTATATCAACAGCCAAAAGATTGGCGAAATGACTCTTCCCGAGGATTACTACGGATTGAATGATTATCTAGCACTCGGAGTACGTTCCCGTTGTAATACTTCCTCAGCAAATGAAGCATTTGCCGAGATGAAAAATATCAAGGTATATTCCGGTGAATTGCAATACACTAACGTAAACAACTATAAAGACGGTGATGTTCTTCTGAAGGTTCCCACCGTGATGAGTACCGAGGGATGTACGACTGATTTTGAAGACGTTGTTGTTACAAAGCCCGTTAGAAACCAGAACTCCTTGAACGGCGAGATCGCAAATGCTCTCTATCCCGATCCTGATTGCGCAGATTATGCGGACGGCAATGAGTGGATGTGGGCGGGTGTACATACAACCCTTCCCTTGGATGCGGACAGCAAGTACACCATCGACTTCTACATGAAGAAGGAGCAGACTGCCAACATTGGCTTCTGTATTACCGGTGAATGGTGGAGAGAGTCTCAGGGCTTCTATCTCTATAACCATTCCTTCACCACCGTTGCGGAGTACGATTCCAATTACTACTCGAGCGGAATGAGCTTCTCCAATATTTGGACGGGCTACTGTGATAACGATGGCTTTACTCGCTTTACGATGGAGATCGACGGCTACAAGTGGACGCTGTATATTGGCGGCGTTTACGCAGGCACCGTTACCATTGGCGCAACCGAGAAGTTCCCCAACG